>NZ_DEXB01000008.1:0-13087 GCF_002366485.1 Hyphomonas sp. UBA3195 | reverse complement strand
CCTTCAATGGTCAGCGCGCTCTCCGCAATATCCGTCGCCAGCACAATCTTGCGCATTCCTTCCGGCGCCGGTGACACGGCCGCATCCTGCTCTGCCGGGCTCAATGCGCCGAACAGAGGGGCCACGCGCACATTGTCAGGCACGGTCTCTAGCTGTTCGGCCGTTCGCTGGATTTCCCGCGCGCCGGGCAGGAAGGCGAGGATCGAGCCCTCCTCTTCGCGCAGCGCCTTGCGCACAGCAGCTGCCATACGGTCTTCGATCCGGTCCTGCGACCGGCCGAGATATTTCGACTCCACGGGATATTGCCGCCCCTGACTCTCCACGACCGGAGCCCCGAGCACGCTGGATACCTTTTCCGTATCGAGCGTGGCCGACATGATCAGGATTCTCAGATCGTCGCGCAAAGCGCCCTGGGCTTCCATCGCCAGCGTCAGTCCCAAATCCGAATTCAGCCTACGCTCGTGGAATTCGTCAAAGATCACCGCGCCGACGCCTGCCAATTCCGGGTCGGAAAGGATGCGCCGCGTGAACAGGCCATCCGTAATCACCTCCACCCGCGTCGCCGCAGACACTTTCCGGTCCACCCTTGTCGTCAGGCCGACCGACTGGCCGAGCTTCTCTCCAAGAAAATTTGCCATTTGCTGCGCCGCCATGCGCGCCGCAATGCGCCGTGGCTCCAGCATGATGATCTTGCCTTCAATGATGGGGGCTTCGCCGAGCAGGCCCGCCAGCGCCAGGGGCACGCGCGTCGTCTTGCCTGCGCCGGGCGGCGCCGCGAGCACAAGCCGCGCATGGTCGCGCAGGCCCGCGCAGATTTCGGCCAGCACATCATCAATCGGCAAGGAGGGCAGGGAAGACTGCATCCTGCCTGATAGGCTTTTCATCATCCGACTGGCAAGCTGCAGGAATGCGCACCGCGCGATTGCCTTCCCCGGCAGCGCGCCGTACCGTCGGGCGCTACAGACGGGGCAGGAGCAGCTTATGAAATGGTGGTTTGGCATTGATCTCTGGAAACGGGTGATCGCAGGTCTGGTTCTGGGCGCACTCGTCGGCCTTGGCCTTCGCTATGGGCTCGGCCCGGAAGCCGCCAGCGACAATGTCTCCACCTGGGCCAAGCCTATTGGCGATGCCTTCATCAACCTCATCAAGATGCTGGTTGTCCCGCTGATCTTCACCACGCTGCTGTCCGGCGTGCTGGCCATGGGTGATCCCAAAAAGCTCGGCAGCCTCGGCGGGCGCGCCCTGCTCATGTATATGGGCACCACGGTCATTGCCGTCAGTTTCGGCCTGCTCATGGGCACGTTGATCCAGCCCGGCGCAGGCTTTGACCTCTCGATTGCCTCAGCGGCTGACATTGCCGAGGCTAAAGCCCGGCTCGATGCAAACCCGCAACCGGGCAGCATCGGCGAACAGCTGATGAATACGCTGCTCTCCATCATCCCGACCAATCCGGTCGCAGCCTTGACCAATGGCGACGTGCTGCAGATCATCTTCTTCGCCATCATGCTCGGCATCGGCATCCTGATGACGGGCGAAGCCGGCAAGCCACTCGCCAATGTCATCAACAGCGCGGCTGAAGCCGTCATGAAGCTGACGCTGATCGTCATGGAAACAGCACCATTCGGCGTCTTCGCCCTGATGGCCTGGGTGCTTGGCGAGCGCGGCCTCGACATTCTTGTCTTCCTCGGCAAGCTGACGCTCACCCATTATCTCGCCTGTATCCTGCACATCTTGATCACATATGGCCTGATCATTCGGGGCGGCTTGCGCCTGCCCCTGATCCCCTTCTTCCGCGGCGCGGTCGACGCGCAGGCCGTCGCCTTCTCGACATCTTCCTCGAATGCCACACTGCCCATGACGATTTCCTGTGCGCGGGAAAACCTGGGCATTGGCAAGCCGGTCGCCTCTTCCGTCCTGCCGCTCGGCGCGACGATCAACATGGACGGCACCGCGCTCTATCAGGGTGTGATTGCCCTGTTTGCGGCCCAGGCCATGGGCACGCCCATGACGGCCGGCATGTATCTCACCATCATCCTGATGGCGACGCTCGTCTCGATCGGCACAGCCGGTATTCCCTCGGTCAGCCTGTTCCTCGCCGCCACTACGCTCAGCGTGATCGGGGCCACGCCGGAACAGATTGTCGTCGTGATTGCCGTCCTGTTCCCGTTCGACCGCATCCTCGACATGATGCGCACCGTCACCAATGTGACGGGCGATCTCACCGTTGCGACGGCGGTGGCGAAATGGGAGGGCGAACTGGACGAAGAAATCTTCCGCGCCCGCGACCCGGTATAGACTGCGCTTTTCAACCCAGCTGACATTCCCACCCGTCCAGTCATCTTGCGTTCAACAATCGATTGTTACGTATAACCCAAGTTAAATCTGAACGGAGACGGGAATGGCTGGGATCAACCTTTTTGACATGCTGACACAAACGAATAATGGCGCTGCCGTACAACAGGTAGGGCAGCAGACTGGCCTGCAGCCGGACATGGCGCAAGCGGCCATCAAGGCCCTGTTGCCAGCCATCGCCGGTGGTCTTCAGCGTAATGTCCAACAGCCCGGCGGGCTTCAATCCCTGCTCGGCGCGCTGCAGAACGGCCAGCATGAGCAATATCTCGACCAGCCGGAATCTCTGGCTCAACCGAACGCCATCGCCGATGGCAATGCCATTCTCGGCCATTTGCTCGGATCGAAAGACACCAGCCGAGCGGTCGCCGCGCAGGCTGCCCAGAAAACCGGCCTCAGCGAACAGGTCCTGAAATCCGTCTTGCCCATGGTTGCGTCCATGGCGATGGCCTCGCTTTCCAAGCAGACTAAGAAGCCTGACATGGCGGGCGCACTTGCCGGCATGTTGAGCGGCCAGCAGCCTCAACCTGCGCAAGGCGGTATCGGCGGATTGCTGGGCGGCCTTCTGGGAGGACAATCCAAGGCTCAGGCCCAGACCGGCGCGATGGGTATGCTCGGCGGCCTTCTCGATGCAGATGGCGACGGCAATGCCGTGGACGATATCTTCCAGATGGTGATGAACCGCCGCTAGGGCTTGGAACCGGATGATGTGTGAGGCATTCAAGCCTCATGCATTTTTCCCGAACGCAATGGCTGTGCGCCAGTCTCAGCCTGCTTGTATTCGCCGGTCTTGCCTTGGGCGAGGCCGGCCTCTGGCCGCTTGAGGCGTTTGATCGTGCCATCACGGACGCAGTGCCCGCCCTTCGCACCGAAACACTGAACCTGCTGATGCTCGCCGTCACGGCGCTCGGGAACACTCGCTTTCTTGTCTTCGTGGCCTTCACGACCGTGTTGGCCCTGCTGGCTGCAAAGGCGTGGCGCGAAGCCCTGCTCTTTGGCACGGCCTTCACACTGATGCCGCTCATCGTGAAATTTCTGAAGATGACGATCGCCCGTCCCCGACCCACAGTCGATCTCTATGGCGGCGTTGAATCCTTCAGCTTTCCGAGTGGGCATGCCACCAATTCAGCGCTCATCTATGGCGCATTGGCCCTGCTCGCGCTGGCCGTATTCCGCAAGCTTCCCGGCCGTCTACTCGCCTTGGCCTTTGGTGTGCTCGCCATCATGATCGCCGTCTCTCGAATCTATCTTGGTGCGCACTGGCCGAGCGACACGCTTGCCGGGCTGGCCCTCGCAAGCCTGATGCTGACATGCGTGTCGGCCATTCAGGACGAGCTGCGCCTGCCCGAAGCCGCACGTTTCGTGCCTGTTGTATTGATCCTGATCACCGCTGCCTTCCCGCTCTATCTCCTGATAGCGCTGCCTGAGGCGCGTGAACTCTATACAGCGCTGCACCCGGAATAGGCCTCGCCCCGATCCGGCAATCACGCTAAGCGGGCGGGCATGCTGACCCGCGGAAAAGTCATTTCCCTCGCCGTGCCGATCATTCTGGCGCAAGCCGCGACCGCCACGACGGGCGTCGTTGATACGGCCATCATGGGCCGGTTCGGGGACAAGGCAGATCTGGCTGCCGTCGCCATCGCGGCTGTGGCCTACAGTTTCATTTATTGGGGCTTCGGCTTTCTGCGCATGTCGACCACAGGCCTGACGGCGCAGGCCAATGGCCAGCACGACACAGCCGAATCCCGCGCCATCCTCCTGCGCGCACTCATGCTGGGTGGCGCGATCGGAGTGGCGCTTTTCCTGCTCTCTCCTCTTCTGAAGATAGGCACGTTCGCGGCCTTCGAAGGGACTCAGACCGTCGAGTCCCTTGCCAAGGGCTATTTCAATGCACGCATCTGGGGCGCGCCCGCATATCTGATGGGCCTCGCCGTCACCGGCTGGATGCTCGGCACTGGCAAGACCGGCCAGATGCTCGCCTTCCAGATCGTGATGAATGGCACCAATGCCGGGCTGGATGCCTGGTTCGTCGCAGGCCTCGATTGGGGGCCGACCGGGATTGGCGCAGGCACAGCCATCGCTGAATGGGTCGCGCTGATCTTCGGCCTTATCCTTGTCGCGCCTGCCTTCCGCGGCCATGCCCGCCTGCTGGACCGGGACAAGCTCACCGCGCTGTTTGCGGCCAATCGCGACATCATGATCCGCACATTGGCGCTGGTCTTCTGCTTTGCCTGGTTTGTCCGCTCCGGCACGCTGATCTCCACTGCGGTGACGGCCGGCAATGAAGTCCTGCTCCAGTTCATTACCGTCGCCGCCTTTGTATTGGACGGATTTGCCTTCGTGGCGGAGAAAGAAGCTGGCGAAGCCTATGGCGCGCGCGACGGCAAACGGCTTGCTCGGGCCATGCGCCTGACAACAGAGTTCGCGCTTGTCTCCGGCGCAGCGATCTCGCTGCTTTATCTTTTCGGCGGCGGTTGGGTGATCGAAACCTTCATTCGTGATCCAGAGGCGCGCGCCGCAACGCTGGCCTATCTTCCGTGGTGCGCCGCTGTCCCCCTGCTCGGCATCGCTGCGTGGCAGCTGGACGGGCTTTTCCTTGGCACGACCCAAGGCCGCGCCCTGCGGAATGCGGGAGTCATCTCAGCTGTGCTCTATCTCGGCGCCGACATGCTGCTGCGTCCGGCCTGGGGCAATACCGGTGTCTGGGCAGCTTTTCTGACAATGTATGTGTTTCGCGCGGCCGCCCTCGGCGCCTATGTGCCGCGCCTGTTCAGAGATCTTTCCCGACCGCATCAGCCAACGTCGTGAAACCGTCCGCCTGCAACAGGCGGACAAGTTCGCGATTGATCTGTTCGGCCAGACCGGGCCCTTCATAGATCATCGCAGAATAAAGCTGGACCGCATGGGCCCCTGCCCGAATCTTGCGATAGGCATCGGCCCCGCTGGCTATGCCGCCTGCCCCGATCAGATCAAACTCACCCTTCAGTTCACGCGCGAAACTTGCCAGCACGTCCGTGGAGGGATTCATGAGGGGCGCGCCAGATAGCCCCCCCGCCTCACCCTTGTCAGCACTCTTCAGTCTGTCCGGTCGCGCAATCGTCGTGTTGGAAACGATCAGGCCGGACAGCCATGCGCCCGGTCCGCGCACAACGCCGCAGATATCTGTAATGGCTTCCGGGTCGAGATCCGGCGCCACTTTCAGGAAGACTGGCTTGCCCGCACGCTCAGCCGCACCGCACGCCATCAGCAAAGCTTCGAGCGATGCCTTGTCCTGCAAGCCGCGCAGGCCCGGTGTGTTGGGCGAGGAAATATTGACCGTGATATAGTCCGCATGGGGCGCAACGGACTCGATGCCGCGCACATAATCCGCAATTCGGTCATCACTCTCCTTGTTCGCCCCGACATTCGCGCCGAGTGGCACGGCACCGGAATACACTTTGAGGTTCGCGACGAAATTGTCGAGACCTGCATTGTTGAACCCCATCCGGTTGATGACGGCCTTGTCAGCGCTGAGGCGAAACAGGCGCGGCTTCGGATTTCCCGCCTGGGGCTTCGGCGTGACGGTCCCGCACTCTACAAAGCCGAAGCCAAATTTCGACATGGCGGTCGGCACGTCGCAATTCTTGTCGAATCCCGCGGCAAGACCCACCGGCCCGGACAGGACGAGTCCTGATTTCGGCAGCTTAACTGCGAGCGTCGGATGGGTTGCCGGCGGATTGACCGGCACGCCCAGGCGCTCCTTCAGAAGACGGATCGTTGTTGTGTGCGCCGCTTCCGGCGGCAACAGCTTGATTACGGCAACGCCAAGATCAGTCAGGCTCATCATTCAAATCCTCTGGCATGAGCGGGGCGCCATTCTCTGCACGCGCAAGCCGCCAAACCGCATCGGCCTTGGCAATCTGCAACCGCCCGTAGAGGTGCGGGAACAATTGCCCACCCCGGCTCGTTTCCCATTTGAGTGGCGGCAAACGGTCCACGGGAAAGCGGACCAGCCGCACGTCCTTGAGACCCTTGAAATACTTGTCCGCCGTTTCGCCGACCTGCGCCGCCGTGGACAGATGCACATAACCATCGTCACGGTCCAGCGGCACATTGGTCACCCCGGAGGCCTCGGCAGCACGCCATTGGTCGTCGGTCAGCAATTTGTAGACATGCGTATCATCCATACGCGCCATTCAACAGGCTTTGACGCGCGGCGCAATATTGGGTCACTGTGACACTGGAATAAGGGGACAAATGACATGCCATCACGGATCAGCCAGGAAGAAGCAGAATCGCTGCACCTGCCCAATGGGCGCACTGTCGCCGACGAGATCGCCGGCTTCGACCGGTTCTCTGACTTAATGGATACGCGCTTCAGGATTGCCGGCGTGCCGTTTGGTCTCGATTCCCTGCTCGGCATTATCCCCGTCGCAGGCGATGCTGTCACTGGCGCAGCTGGCCTTTATGCCCTCGGCACCGCGGCCCGGCTGAAACTGCCCATCACGGCGCACATACACATTATCTGGAATCTGGTCGTCGACGTGGTCCTCGGCTCTGTCCCACTGGCGGGCGACGTATTCGACTTCTTCTTCCGGTCACACCGCAAGAATTTCCGCGTGGTGGAGAAACACCTGATCAAGCGCGCCAAGCGCCATCACAAGGACATGGCCAAACGCCTAGATGCTTGATTTGGACTCTTCACTCGCCCGCGAGATCAGCCACTCGCCCTTGCCCGACTCGCATGCCGCGAACCGCCCGCGCTCCTTGCCCGGAATGACATAGGAAATATCCCGGCACGTCAGGGCAACACTGCGATCCACCTGCGCCGTCACCGAACGCTGCACAGCATTATATTCGCTGACCGAATAACTCACCGTCTTCAGCACAGGCCGGCTCGCTTCGCGCATGGTCGTCTGCTCGACCGTGATCTCGATCTGGCCGCCTTGTGGCAACGCAATCGTGGAAACCGCGCCATCCTGCGCGGAGTTCACGATGGACAGGAATTCAGCCTGCAAGGTTTCGAGGGCCGCCGCGGATACGGGCGCATCAGCGGTGCGCTGCACCCGCTCGGCCATGAAGGCTTCGACCTTTTGAGAGGCTTGTTGAACCGGTTGCGGACGGTCAAAGGCGCGAACATGCGCGCCATTGGGCTTGAGGGCGGGCGGCGCAGCACGCTCGACGGGTGTCTGCGCAACCAGGACAAGGGGCTTTGACGGTTTCAGCGAGGCCGTGGTTGGCATTGGGCCACTATACGCTGCCCAGGTCGCCACGGGCTTGGCCTTGGGTGTGCGGACCAGCGGCTTGACCTGCGGCGTTGGCGCCACCGGCAAGCTGACCGCATTCGCCATCGACACATACTGAACCGGTGCGCGCAGCGCCTGCACTTCCGCAGCAGCCACCCGGCGCGCCTCGGCAAGACGGTCAGCTTCAATATTGGCGAGCCTCAGGGCTTCGGTCTCGGCATGCGCGATGCGGCGCGCTTCCAGTTCGGCAAGGCGCGTCGCCTCGGCGCGCGCAGCTGCAGCTTGCTCTGCATCCAGTTTGGCCTGGCGGATCGCTTCCATGCGCGCCACCCGTGCGGCTTCTTCCTCGGCAAGGCGGCGCTTCTCGGCAGTGGCATCTGCAAGCCGTGTCGCTTCGGCAAGACGCGCAAGGCGCTGTTCTTCGGCAAGCTGTTGCGCTTCCGCCTCGGCAATGGCCGCAGCCGCGCGGCGTTCTGCTTCAGCAGAGGCGGCCACAGCGGCAACGCGCTGGGCTTCACTATGCACTTCATTGCGTGCGGCAATGTCAGAGGCGATGGCCTTGTAGTCGAACCAGGGCTGGGCCGTGCCATCGGCGGGCGCGGAGGCGCTCGCCATAGCGAGTGCAGACGCCTGGCTGGACGTGATCCGCTGGCTGGTTGCCGCTTTCAGCGCGGCATGTGTTTCAGCAGCCGCGGCGGCATCCTCGTCGCCATCGACCCCGTCAGCGCCGTTCAGCGCATTGTCAGCCGCCATGAAAGACAGGCCCGCAAAGCCGAGCACGGCAAGACCCGCAAACATGATCTGCGACAGCTTGGCCATGCGCGCGCCCATGCCGGACGCATCATCGCCGTCTCCGCCGCCGAGGGTCAGACCATTCGACAGCGTGATCGCAGGCAATGCGCCGCCCATGGACGACACGGCCCGCATCAATATCGGCGTGACACGCATCTGCGGCTCGGCAACCGCATTCACAGGCCGTTTCGGCTTGGCCGCCCGCATCGGCGCGGGGCGGTTACGGCCTGCGTTCAGTGTCGGATAATGAATGCCGGATGTGATGGCCAGCGTGGACTGGGTCCGCACCGCGCGGCGCGCTTCAAGCCGGTCGCGGAAAGAGGCCTCCGCCACACTCTGGCGCGGCGCATCGGCGCGCGTATCCGTGCAGTCCAGGACGGCACGGCGAAGGGCTTCGGGAAGTACGGAAACGGGCTCGCGCCGATCTGTCATGTGCGTCTCAAGCATGACCCTATCTAACCCCCAGCTGCCTACCTTAACCTTAACGGCCCGACTATATCGCGTTAACCGGGATCAAACTATCCCTTCCGCCAAAGAGTCTTGTGAGACTCTCGTGAACGCCCGGTCCCCGCGCAACGCTTGTCAGCACGGGCTTTCCCTCCTATTGCATCCCCGCAATCAGCAGGTCCCCGAACAAGGTACAAATTCATGTCCGTTTCCGCTCCGAAAAAAGTCGTGCTCGCCTATTCCGGCGGCCTCGACACGTCCATCATCCTGAAATGGCTGCAGACGGAATTCGGCGCCGAAGTCGTCACCTTCACCGCAGACCTCGGCCAGGGCGAGGAGCTGGAGCCGGCCCGTGCCAAGGCGCTCGCCGCCGGGGTGAAGCCGGAGAACATCTTCATCGAAGACGTGCGCGAGGAATTCGTCCGCGACTTCGTCTTCCCGATGTTCCGCGCCAATGCCGTCTATGAAGGCGTCTATTTGCTCGGCACCTCGATTGCCCGCCCGCTGATCTCCAAGCGCCAGATCGAGATTGCCGACATGGTCGGCGCAGACGCGGTCTGTCATGGCGCAACCGGCAAGGGTAATGACCAGGTCCGCTTCGAGCTGGGCTATTATGGCCTGAACCCCGACATCAAGGTCATCGCTCCGTGGCGCGACTGGGATTTCAAATCCCGCACAGATTTGCTCGCCTTCGCCGAACAGCACGGCATCGAGATCACCAAGGACAAGCGCGGCGAGGCCCCCTTCTCCGTCGATGCGAACCTGCTGCACTCCTCCTCCGAAGGCAAAGTGCTGGAAGACCCGGCCGAGCCTGCGCCGGAATTCGTCCACATGCGGACGATTAGCCCGGAAGACGCCCCTGACGAAGCCGAGATCATCACGATCGGCTTTGAGCGCGGCGACGCCGTTTCCATCAATGGGGAAGAGATGTCCCCCGCCACGCTGCTCACCGCGCTGAACGCGTATGGCAAGAAGCACGGCATTGGCCGGCTGGACCTACTCGAAAACCGCTTTGTCGGCATGAAGTCGCGCGGCATCTATGAGACGCCCGGCGGCACCATCCTGCTGACGGCGCATCGCGGCATCGAACAGGCCACGCTCGACAAGGGCGCGGCCCATCTGAAAGACGAACTGATGCCGCGCTATGCGGAACTGATCTATAATGGCTTCTGGTGGAGCCCGGAGCGCGAAATGCTGCAGGCCGCCATCGACCATTCCCAGCGCTGGGTGACCGGCGAAGTGACGCTGAAACTCTACAAGGGCCAGGCCTACCTTACCGGCCGCTCCAGCCCCTATTCTCTGTACCGGGAAGACATCGTCACCTTCGAAGACGACCACGGCGCCTATGACCAGAAAGATGCCGAAGGCTTTATCAAGTTGAACGCGCTGCGCTTGCGGTTGCTGGCCGGGCGGGACCGGAAGTTCGGGAAGAACGACTAGTCTTCATAAATATCTGCGGCCAGCTCTAAGTGCTTTATCAGTCGTGATATCGCATCCCGGTTGATTTCCCCGAAAAATTCGACGCGGACCGTCGTATCCTTAGAAATGGGAAACTGGAGGACGTTGGCTGCGGTTGCCGTCTGGACAATTGACGCTTGAGGAACCGCCTTCGTTTCAACCGAGGCGCCCCCAATACCGTCTAGTGGGGGCTCGGACTCTTCAGGCTCAATTTCATCGTTATCTTCAGAACCCGTTGCATTTTTCAAATAGCGGATTGTCTCGAGATAACTTTTGGAAACGTTATCCGCGCCCGCATTCGTGAATCCAAATTTTCGGATGGCGATAGAACGGATAACAGCTTCGGACGGAGCACTCTCCCCAAATTCTCTAAGCAGTTCTGAAAACAGGTCTGGCTGGAAAGCAGCTTGCCTCAAACTATCAGTACGTTCCTTTTCAGTCAGTGGCTCCAGAATGGACAAAGCCAATGATGTCACTCTGATATTGTCCTCTCGGCCCTCAAGAAGACCAAACTGCTTTAACGCCCCCACGACCGCTAGTGCGCGTCCCGACCTAGAGCTGTAACCAAGCAATTCTATCACTGTTTCTGAATCAATCGCACTTTTGTGTGCGCCAGCATAAACTTCGCGTACAAGTTCGATCGCTTTTGGCAGAGAAACTTGCGGGTAAGATGGGCTTCTAGCCATTTATGTCTCCTTTGTGCTTCTTTTGATACTCCATTCAGGTCTATTTTGCACGATTATTTTTTCTTCTTATTTTTCAGTGTTTTATGTTTGTTATTTTGTACTATTTGTACCAATGCGGCGAATCGGACGGCTACACGCTGCGGGATGAATCGAGCTGACCTCAACAATGATACTACTTTAATGGCCGTTTACGCGGAGCCCATTCAAGCACATTTGTGCTATCGCTCTTGTAAAGATGGAGCGTTTCTGGCACGGTAACTTGATAGATTCGGAGCGTCGGAGGTCCAAACTCAGGCGCCGCCCCGCGGAAAGCCCTCCGCGGAACGACAAAATCCGAGTTTGCCCTGACTAGGTCGTCCGGATTCAAGCCCGGACGGCCTACGTTCCCATAAAATTCCTTTTTTTTCAAGGATAATCGGAAGCGCTGCAAAGTAGTGTTGCTGTGCGCCACATCCCCACCATGCCCATCCGTCCTTACACCCCCACTGACCTCCCTGCCCTCTACGCGATCAACCAAGCCTCGACGCCCGGTGTGGGGCATGAGGCAACGGCAGACGGCCTGAAGCGCTGGATTGATCTGGCCACTTGCCTCGTCGCGACAGATGAGGGCGGCGCGCCGCTTGGCTTCATCAATCTGATCGAGCCCGGCACGCTGGCCTATGAGAGCGCCAATCTCCGTTGGTTCGAAGCGTGGCAGGCAGAGCAAGGCTGCGACCTGCTCTATGTCGACCGCATTGCCATATCAGAGGCCGCGCGCGGACAGGGCCTCGGCCAACGCCTCTATGAGGCCGCCTTCGATATCGCCAGCGGCCGCCAATGGCTCGGCGCGGAAGTGAACACAGACCCGGACAATCCGGGCTCGCACAGATTCCACGCCCGTATGGGCTTCGTGCGCGTCGGCGAGAAGCGCTACACGCCGGACTATGCCGTCACCTATTATGCAAGGCCGGTCTGAGGCACGTCCCTTCCTGTCATCCCCGCCTCTCCGGCGCATGCCGGAGTCTCGCGCGGCTGGCTCAGCTTAGTTTCTGCAGGCGACCCCGGCATGCGCCGGGGATACGGTCTTTGTGAGCGAGAGGTTGCTCTTCGAGGGAGCACAAATCGCACGGCGATTTACCCGAGAAGGCCCAAGCGCAAACGCAGGGCTTGTGCTTGACCATGAGAGACCCGGATGGCCCGCGCCAGTTCGCCTTGCGCATGGGCCGTGACTTCTCGCGTCCCACTATTCCACTCACGCCAAACTTGACACAGGTCTCTTGACCATTCACTTTGCTTTTCAAAGTATTCTGCAAAAAGGAAACTTGTCATGGTCCGCACGCTCTCCCTCACCGCGGCGACCTTCGCCCTCGCCCTTGGTGCACTGGCGCAAGAGGCCGCCGCCCCTGCCCATCCGCTCACCCCATTCTATGGCACATGGGTGGGCACGGCGAGCGGCTATGACGAGGCCAGGCAGCCCTATACTGTCACACAGACAGAGCGTGTCGGTCTCATGCTGGACGGCGCGATCGCGGTGATCGAAGGGCGCGGCTATCGCGACGACGGCTCACTGGCCTTCAACGCCTTCGCTGTCGTGTCCTGTTCCGAAGACGCCGAGGCCTGCGACATGAACAGCTATCTGCCCGATCGAACCGGGTCTTTCAAACTGGTGCCAACCGAGACCGGGTTCATTTGGACCATCCCTGCTGGCCCGGAGGCCGAAGTCAAATATGTCGCGACCCTGGACGGTGATGTCTGGACCGAAATCGGCCACTACCATCCAGCCAGCGGAGACCCGATGGAAATATTCCGCATGGAAGTCACACGTACGGGCGATACAGACTGGCCCGCTGGCGGTGCTGTTCTCCCTCCGGCGACAGAGTAGACAGTTGCCTGCCTAGCCCGCGCAGTCCAAACCCGCTAAAGCCCGCGCATGCCAAATGCGCCGACATCCTATGAAACAATTGTCCTGGGCGCGGGCGCGGCGGGTCTGTTCCATGCGGGCCTTGCCGGTCAACGCGGACGGCGCGTATTGGTGATCGACCATGCAAAACGCCCCGCCGACAAGGTGCGCATCTCTGGCGGCGGACGCTGCAATTTCACCAATCTCGAAACGCGCGCCGACCGCTTTCTCAGCCAGAACCCGCATTTCGC
>NZ_DEXB01000050.1:0-119683 GCF_002366485.1 Hyphomonas sp. UBA3195 | reverse complement strand
GTGAAGGAAGTCAATGAAGACGGCTTCAAATGCATTGACTAGCCCATTGCGGCGCTAGTCACCGGCATACTTTCCCCCCGCCCATGTCGAGATGAAAATGATCGGCATGGGCGGCATTGTATTCAGGCCCCAGCGTCACCGAGAACAAATCGCACGCACCCTTGTGAAGACGCCGCAGGAATTTCTGCTCCGCCCCTCCTGCATCCCAATGCGTTTTCACGCTGATGAGACGGCCATCCTCAAGGCGGAAACCCGATACATCAATCGCATTGCCCAGCCCGTGCTGGGACATTCGTCGTGTGCCAGCGATGTTGCGACAGGAAAAGCTTCCATAGGTCTCGATCCGCGCAATCGGCGAGCCAAGGACCTCGATTGCTGCGGGGCGGGCAATATGGCGTTCCCAGGAATACAGCGCGGCCGCCTGACCACACGTCATGCGCAACGTCGCCGAATATGGCGTCAGCGTCTGGTCCAGCGTCAGGGCGTTTGTCAGCCCGCAACCGCCGTCCAGCTTCTGGTCTTCCAGCGGTGTGTACAGCACGCCCGCATCGTCCAGCGCGGCAAAACACACTTCGCGGTTTCGCTTGGTGCGGGTCAGCTTGTGCCATGTCCCGATGCCGGGCATTTCGGTCAAATCGACCGGCGCAAAGGGATTGTGGCGCGGAGGCGCCAGCCAGAAGAAGGCCAGCAACACCAGCGCCGGCAGGCTTATCAACAGGATCCATGCCCGGATTGCACTCATCAGCAGCTGCGCCCTTTTCCTTTCCTTAACCAAAGCGACGTTTGTGTTAACGTGCTCCGGCCCTTGAGTCGCTGACTTTAATCAAGGGCCTGCACCAGAATGTGGCACGAACTGCAAAGAGGCCAGAATGTCCGATTTGATTGACGGGACGCCGGAAGACCGGATCATCAACGAGCCGATGAGCGAGGCGCTTTCCAAGCGCTATCTCGCTTACGCGCTGTCGACGATTACGTCCCGCGCGCTGCCTGATGTGCGCGACGGCCTGAAACCCGTCCAGCGCCGTATCCTGTACGGTATGCGCGTCCTGAAGCTTGACCCCGAGGGCGGCTATCGCAAATGCGCCAAGATCGTTGGCGACGTGATGGGTAACTTCCACCCGCATGGCGACAGCTCGATCTACGATACGCTGGTGCGTCTCGCGCAGGACTTCACCGTTCGCTATCCGCTGGTCGATGGCCAGGGCAATTTCGGCAATATTGATGGCGATAGCGCCGCTGCCTATCGTTACACCGAAGCGCGCATGACGGTTGCCGCCGAGCTGTTGCTGGATGGCCTCAACGAGAACGCAGTCGATTTTCGCGCCAACTATGCCGAGAATGATGAAGAGCCGGTTGTCTTGCCAGCCGGATTCCCGAACTTGCTCGCCAATGGTGCGACCGGCATCGCGGTTGGCATGGCCACCTCCATCCCGCCCCACAACGCTGCCGAGCTGATCGATGCGGCGCGTCTGCTGATCGAAAAGCCCAAGGCGACGACGGCGGAACTGATGGATTTCGTCCAGGGACCAGACTTCCCGACCGGTGGCATCATCGTCGAAACCAAGGAAGCCATGCTTCAGGCCTATGAGACCGGTCGCGGCAGCTTCCGTATGCGCGCGCGCTGGGAAGTCGAAGACACTGGTCGTGGCACTTATCAGATCATCGTCACCGAGATTCCCTACCAGGTTCAGAAGTCGCGCCTGCTCGAAAAGCTGGGCGAGCTGATCGAAGCGAAGAAACTGCCCCTGCTCGACGACGTGCGCGACGAGAGCGCCGAAGATGTGCGACTCGTCTTGGTCCCGCGCTCGAAAACCGTCGAGCCAGAAGTCTTGATGGAGAGCCTCTACAAGGTCTGTGACCTTGAAACTCGCTTCAGCCTGAACATGAACGTGCTGCACAAGGGCGCTCCCCAAGTCATGGGCCTGAAGGATGTGCTGCAGGCCTATCTCGATCATCGCCGCGAAGTCGTTGTGCGCCGGGCCGAGTTCCGTCTCGACAAGATCGAGAAGCGATTGCACCTGCTTGATGGCTATTTGATCGCCTATCTCAACATTGATGAGGTGATCCGCATAATCCGGTATGAGGACGAGCCCAAGGCTGTGTTGATGTCGACCTACGGTCTGACGGACATTCAGGCTGAAGCCATCCTCAATCTTCGTTTGCGGGCATTGCGCAAACTGGAAGAGATGGAAATTCGCGGCGAGCATGACCGGCTCAGCGCAGAGCGCGAAGACCTGATCAAGCTGATCGGCTCAACACGCCGCCAATGGAGCAAGGTTTCCAAGGAGCTGAAAGAAGCCCGCGAGGCCTTCGACCCTGACTCTGAACTCGGTCGCCGCCGCGCGACGTTTGGCGAAATGGCGGAAGTGGATCTCGCAGCCGCTCTGGAAGCCACACTGCCGAAGGAGCCGCTGACTATTGTGCTGTCCCAACAGGGCTGGATTCGCGGCATGAAGGGGCACGGGCTCGATCCGGAATCAGCCAAGTTCAAGGACGGTGACGAACTCTACCTTTCCGAAGAAGTGATGAGTACGGACAAGATTATCCTCATGGCATCCGACGGACGGGCCTTTACGCTGCCGGCGGACAAGCTGCCGGGTGGACGCGGACACGGCGAGCCGATCCGCCTGTCCATTGATCTGGAAGACAGTGTCGACATTGTCACGATGTTCCGCTTTGAGCCGGACCGCAAACGCGTCGTCGCTTCCAGCGAGGGCTATGGTTTCGTCGTCGAAGAGAAAGAGCTGGAATCCAACCGCAAGGCTGGCAAGCAGGCCGTGAATACCGGTAAGGGCGAGTTGAACATCTGCGTGCCGGTTGAGGGTGATATGCTGGCCGTGGTCGGATCGAACCGGAAACTGTTGATTTTCCCTCTGGATGAGTTGCCGGAGATGGCGCGCGGCAAGGGCAACAAGCTGCAGTCCTATAGTGGCAAGTTCAAGCTGCGTGACCTGATGACCTTCGACAAGCGTGACGGACTGATTGTCATGACGGGCGGTCGCCACCGCGCCTTCCCGGAATGGGAAGAATGGATCGGCAAACGCTCACAGGCTGGCAAGGCCGTACCGAAGGGCTTCCCACGCGGCGGCACGTTCAGCGGTTAGGCTGACGGGTCCAGCCCGAAAGCCTTGTAGGCATCCTTTTGACTACCCCAAAATGGGGTGATGTGGGAGGGAACCTGAAGCTTTGTCACCGGTTGGGCCTCGAACGGCGTCGCAGGTTTCGGGCCAACCAGTACAGCGTTGAACTCGCCATCCCTCGCATTGTCCAGAATCCACTCCGGTCGCTTGCCGGTCAGCTTCTTGATATCCTGACCGTAAAACCGTTTCGCGTCGCGGTACTCCTGTTGCCATTGTTTCTTGTACCGGCTGAGGTCCACGTTCGGATTGAGTTTCCGGGCTGACGCGACCCGATCCTCAACCGGGATAACGCGGCCCGGAGCTGAGACGTAACATTTCCTGGTTGGAGAATTGTCGAAGGAGATGATCCCCGTTCGCGAAGCATCCACTCCATTGGCAATGGCACCCGCTTCATAGGAGTTGATGACCACACCGTCGATTTCCACACCGGGGGCGCGCTGAATGTTCCAGAGAACGGAGTCATAGGATGTGAGGTACAGGAAAACCGGGGTATCGGTCTCCGTCACAAGGACGTCGATCTGGCGGGCGTTGTTTACCGCACTTCCGATAGCCATACCGAGCGCTTCGCGCTGCACGGCCGTCTTGGCGTTTTTTGTCCTCTCCCGGATCATGGCTTTGCGCTCGGCAATCGCTTCTGGCGTGTCCTTTCGGTTGATATGGTGCAGCGGCGTCCGGACCCCGCCACCATACGTGTAGACATAGGCCGCACGCGCATTGTTGCCGGCCTTAGGAGTCCGACAGGATGCATTTGTGCGCACGGCCTCCGGCTGGGCGGGAAGGATTGATGGGCTCAGCGAGGGCGTGCCTGTTGTGACCTGTCCATAGGTGACCGGGGCCTGCCCCTCCGCGATGACAAGCGGTGTGGAGGCCTCAATGGATGTACCGCCCGCATTGCCGCATGCGGATGCGAAAAGAAGGGTTGTTGCCAGCACAGTATTGCGCATTCCAGGCCTCCCACCATGAAGGTTTCTTCTGGATCTATAGCAATCTAGAGTTTCGATTGAGTTGACGGGGTGGCTGAAATTCCATTTTGGCCGAAAGGAAACACCGTGGGCAGATGTCTTACCGGTCGAGCAAGGCCATTGTGTCCGTCATTAGCGAGCCGATCTCGGTATGAAGGACGAGATCGGCGAACGGGTCCTGATCGGTCGGTTCACGATTGACGATCACCATGCGCGCGCCGTTGCGCTTGGCTTCCATCGGAATGGCCGAGGCCGGGTAAACCACAAGTGACGAACCGAGCACGATCACAAGGTCGCAGAGTAACGCTTCCTCGCTGGCTCGCAGCATCTTGTCTTCGGGCATCGATTGGCCGAACGAGATGGTCGCATTCTTAAGCAGGCCCGTGCAGAAGATACAGGTCAGATCCTCGTCTTGTTCCCAGCGAGGCTTCAGCGTCTCGAATTCGTAGCGCTTTCCGCATTGCAGGCATTTGGCATAGCTCGCATTGCCATGTATTTCGATGACCTGATCGTCTGGCACGCCGGAATCCTGATGCAGGTTGTCCACATTCTGTGTGACTACGGAGCTAACCTTCCCGCGCTTCACCAGATCGGCGATGGCATAGTGGCCCACATTCGGTTTGGCACCGGTCCAACCTTCGGCGCGACTGAATACGCGCCGCCAGGATTCCCGGCGCGCATCGCGTGAGGCGACGAAATCCTGGAAATAGATCGGGGACATTTTGCTCCAAACGCCACCAGGGCTTCGGAAATCCGGAATGCCGCTCTCGGTGGAGATGCCAGCTCCGGTGAATACCATCACCCGGCGGGCGTCTGAAATCATGCGTGCGAGTTGGCCTGAATCCGTCATGAGCATCTTCTATGCATTACTGTCTGCGCCTCCCCTCACTAGCAGCTAAAGATTTGAAAGAATTTGTAAAGACGGGCCGTTGGGAAGAAGCCCGCGAATTTCTAAACGACCGTACCGAAGGCTGCACCGATCAAGCCGGTGACAAGCATGGCAGCAGCCCCCCAGAATACGATTCTCACAATGGCTTTGAACTTGCCCGCGCCGCCCGCCTTGGCCGAAGCCATACCAAGCAGGACCAGCGCCAGCAGGGACACGCCCGCCACAACAGGTGTGACCAGATCCGCCGGTGAGAACACGGCTGCCAACAGAGGCAGGACCGCGCCTACGGAAAAGCTGAGCGCAGAACTGACAGCTGCCTGAATGGGCCGCGCTGCTACAATTTCGTTGATGCCAAGCTCGTCTCTCGCATGGGCTTCCAGCGCATCCTTTTCGGTCAACTGCCGCGCGACCTCATAAGCGGTGTCCTTTTCGACACCGCGATTCATGTAGATGTGCGCAAGTTCAACCAGTTCGGCTTCGGGATGGTCCCGCAGCGCTGCGCGCTCGATCTCGAGGTCGGCTTGTTCAGTGTCAGCCTGCGACGAGACAGAAACATACTCCCCTGCTGCCATCGACATCGCACCCGCCACCAAGCCTGCAAGGCCTGCGGTCAGGATCGCGCCGGTGGAGGCTGCAGCGGACGCAACGCCGATCATCAGGCTGGCGGTCGACAGTATTCCGTCATTCGCGCCAAGCACCGTGGCGCGCAGCCAGCCGATGCGGTGGCTGTAATGATGCTCGCCGAGCGGAAAGGGTGAGGCCATGATCATCTCCTGGTTCCGGGAAATCAGGCGACAAATCGGCATGGGGGTCAAGCCTCCGGCTTGACGCAGATCAGATCGGAGGCGCTATGTATACATGCCGTCGCGCAGGTTGATGCCATGCTCGAGCCAGGCTTTCATGGCGCAAATCATTTGTGACCAGCCCATGCAATTGCCGTAGGAATTCGACAGGCCCTGATCCGTTGACGGCCACCCCTCTTCTGAAATGGAGACGATGGTGCGGCCATCCTCGGTCGGTTCGAACCGAATGGTGACGGTTGTTTTGGCGCCATCTGTTCCATCGCCATCCCATTCCAGGACGATGCGTTTGTTTTCCTCCACGTCTACCACATTGACGGGGAAGGCACCGGGAAAGTCGTGGAAATCCCATATGACCGTCGCGCCAGCCTCCAGTCGGCCTTTCGCACCGCCAGTAGTGAAATAGCCAGATAGCTGTTTGGGGTCTGCGACGGCCTCGAACACGTCCTCGACAGGGCGATTGATACGCCCGCTTACTTCGAATTTCAGGTTCATCGTAGCCTCCCGCTATCGCTTGCCAGATCCAAGTTAATGTTATAAAAAGACAACATGTCAAGCGATGATAAAACTGACCTGATTTTCAGGGCGCTGGCCGCGCCGGTCCGGCGAAGCATGATGGATGCGCTGAAAGATGCACCTCAGACGACGGGTGACCTCTGCGCGCAGTTCAGCCAGCTCAACCGGTGCACGGTGATGCAGCATCTGGGAGTGCTGGAAGAAGCTGACCTTGTGCTCGTGCGTCGGGTTGGTCGCCAGCGCTGGAATTATCTCAATGCCTTGCCGATCAAACATATTCATGAGCGCTGGATCGGGCGCTATGCTTCTGGTGCGGTCGCCCTGCTGGACCGCCTGAAAACTGATCTGGAAACTGAAACGGTCGCGTGAGCGTCGCAGCGTCCCTTGCACTCTGCGCCGGGCCCGGATACCCCTTTTAAATCTGGTTCTTATGGAGGGACGCCCGATGAGCCCCATTCTAGTAGTTCTGGCCGCAATCGTCGCGATCGCTGGCTTTGTCATTCTGATCTACAACGGCCTTGTGATGAAGCGTCAGAGGGTCAATCAGGCCTTCGCGGACGTGGATGTCCAGCTGAAACAGCGTCAAAACCTGATCCCGAATCTCGTGGAGACCGTGAAGGGCTATGCGAGCCATGAGAAGGAAACTCTGGATGCCGTCATTTCGGCGCGGAATGCCGCACAAAGCGCGAGCACACCGGGGGAAATGTCCGCGGCCGAAGGCATGCTGACCGCATCGCTCGGCAAGCTGTTCGCGCTCGCCGAAGCCTATCCGGACCTCAAGGCGAACACGAACTTCCTTGAACTTCAGTCGGAACTGTCTTCCATCGAAGACAAGCTCGCCGCCGCGCGCCGCTTCTACAATTCGGCTGTTCAGGACTACAACACGTCCCGCGAACAATTCCCCGGATCCATTGTGGCGGGCATGTTCAATTTCGAAGGTCGCGAATTCTTCGATGTCGGTGTCGAAGGACGAGAAGCCTTGTCCACGGTGCCAGAAGTCAAGTTCTAGGCTATACTGCTGCCTCCGGATCAGGAGGTGGGACCATGAAATATCTTACGATCAGTGCGGCGCTTGTCCTTGGGGCTTGCGCCTCAAATTCTGCCGGGTGGAGTGCATCCACCTGGAGCGGCCTGCCGGATCGCACCGTGGCGGGGGGCGGCTACAGCTTCTTTGCCTCACCGGCCGAGGGTCAGGGCTTCAAACTCAAATTCTCGGTCAAGACTGATGGCACATTCGGCGTGGCCGAAGCGCCGACCGAAGATGCGCTGGTCGAGGCCGCCAGGGCTGCAGCGCCGGAGGGCTGCAATTTCGTGTCTCTGGAGCGCAGCGCAGATGGCGGCGCCGTGGCCGACTATGATTGCGGCTGAGCCGCGAACCATGGCTCCAGCAGGCTGAGCGCTTCTTCGATCTGTGCTGTCGACAGCGCAAATGAAAACCGCATGAAGCGATGGCCTTCAACCGGATCGAAATCGACACCGGGGGCTGTGGCAATGCCGGTATCTTCGAGCAGTTTCAGGCAGAAGGCCAGGCTGTCATCGGTATACTTCGATATGTCGGCATAGATGTAGAACGCTCCATCCGGCGGCGCGATCTTTTCAAGCCCGAGGCGCGGCAGGGCTTCAAGCATCAATTCGCGATTGCGGCGGTAGACCTCGACATGGCCGTCCAGTTCCTCCGCGCTGTCCATCGCCACGAGGCCAGCATGCTGGGACAGGGATGGCGGCGTCAGAAACAGGTTTCCGACATAGGCGCTGGTCCGCGCGGCACCATCCCTGGGCGAGACCAGCCAGCCCAGTCGCCAAGCTGGCATGGAGAAGTATTTGGAAAACGAGTTTACGATGTACGCATCCGGATCAAATTCCAGCATGGAGCGGATGTCCGGCCCGTAGCTGAGGCCATGATAGATTTCGTCTGAGATGATGCGGATGTTTTTCGCGTTGGCGACGGCGGCGATAGCCGCAACGTCATCCTCGGGAATGATTGTGCCGGTTGGATTGGCGGGGCTTGCGATGATGACGCCTGCTGGGACCGGGTTGAGGGCGTCCAGCGCGTCGGCCGTCAGCTGGTAGCGCACGTCCGCGCCGCAAGCGATCTCCACGGGGTCGAGATTGAGCGCGCGCAATGTGTTGCGATAGGCCACATAGCCGGGGCGTGCGAGGGCGATCCGGTCACCTGGATTGAATGCCGTTGACAGCGCCAGTACGAGCGCGGGCGAGGCGCCGCAGGTCAGCGTCACCCGCCCCGGCGTCAGGTCGACACCATACTCATTCTTGTAGTGTTGGCAAATGCGTTCCTTGAGCGGACGGCTTTCCCAATACCCCATAGGGTCTGTGTCGAGCACTTCATGGGCTCGCGCAATCGCGCCTCTGGGCGCAGGTGTTGAGGGTTGGCCGAACTCCATATGCAGGATGCGGCGGCCCTCGGTCTTCAAATCATGTGCGCGCTTGCTGACCGAAATCGCGCGGAACGGATCAATGTCTTGTCCCATACTATCGGGCGATAGCCGCCGGCAACCAGGTTGCCAAGGCGGGAATTGCGGCAACCAGCCCTATCAACAAAAGCTGTAGCATGATGAAGGGCACCGCGCCCTGCCATATCTGCAGGGTCTTGATGCTCGCCGGGGCCGCGCCGCGCAGATAGAACAGGGCAAAGCCAAAAGGCGGCGTCAGGAAGCTGGTTTGCAGGTTCAGCGCCATCAGGATGGCCAACCAGACAGGATCAAAGCCGAGGATAATCAGCGGTGGCGCGACCAGCGGCACGACCACGAAGACGATCTCGATGAAGTCGAGGAAGAACCCCAGGACGAACATGACGATCATGGTCATGACCAGCGCGCCCCATTTACCGCCCGGCATTGAGTGTAGGATGTCGGCCACGATGTCATCGCCGCCATAGCCGCGGAAGACGAGGCTGAACAGCGACGCGCCGATCAGGATCAGGAACACCATGCTGGTGATCTGCGTCGCGCTTTTCAGGGCCGGTATCAGCTGGCGCATCCGGCGCAACACGACGAGCCCGGTTGCGACCCCGGCAAAGAACACCACCGAGGCGAGGATCGTCAGAAGGATGCCGATCTCGTTTGCGCGACCAATCGTGGCCACGCCGGTGCGCAGATCAAACAGGTTCCGGAGCAGGATGATCGCGATGACACTGCCGAGGCCCGCCATGAGCAGCCATGTGATGCGGCGCTCATGATCGTCATCGGCAAGGCGCAGGCCTGCGAGCAGGACGGCACCAGCCACGCCAATGGCGGCGGCTTCGGTGGGTGGAGCCACCCCGCCAAGGATGGCGCCGAGCACGGCCACAATCAACAGGAGCGGCGCGCCGAGCCCAAAAGCAACTTCCTTCGTGGTTAGCGGCGGACTGTCATCATCCTGTACCGGCGGGCAGCGCTCCGGGTGGCGAATGGCGGTCAGTGCGATCCAGCCGAGATAGAGGCCCACCAGCAGGAAGCCCGGAATCAGCGCGCCGGCGAACAGGTCTCCGACCGACACGACAAAAGAACCGGCAGAGCCAGTGGCCTGACTCGCTTGGCTGGCGGCGTTCGAAATCGCATCGGCCAGCAGGATGAGCACAATGGAAGGCGGGATGATCTGGCCCAGCGTGCCTGAGGCGGCAATCGTGCCGGTGGCGAGACGCGGGTCGTAGCCCTGCCGGATCATGGTGGGCAGGGCAATCAGCGTCATGGTGATGACCGTCGCGCCGACAATGCCTGTGGATGCCGCCAGCAAGGCGCCCACCAGCACCACGGCATAGCCGAGCCCGCCGCGCACTTTCCCCAACAGGCGGCTGGCAATATGGAGCAGGTCTTCCGCGACACGCGAGCGCTCAAGGATAACGCCCATCAACACAAAAAGTGGAACCGCAATCAGGGTCTGGTTCTGCATGATCGAGCCGCCCATTATGCGGCTTGGCAGATTGCGCAAGAATGCCTCGTCGAACACGCCAAGACCAATTCCGACCAGCGCGAACAGCAACGCTATGCCGCCAAGCGTCAGCGCGACCTGATACCCTGCCAATAGTGCGAGAATGGCGCAGACGAACATGGAGAGGGCCAGGATGACTTCAAGTTCCATGGACGCCTCCATGGGGCTCTTCCTCGGCTACATCATCCAGCTTTCCGGTCAGGCGCAGAGCGGCTTTCAGCGCTTCTGACAAGCCCTGAACCAGCATCAGCACGGCAAAGGCTGGCAACAGCGTCTTGAACAGGAAGAGCAGGGGCAAGCCATCGGATTCCCGCGAGCCTTCGAACAGTGCCCAACTGCGGGCAAGGCCTTGTTCGGTCATCGCCAGCAGGCGGATGCAGATGGGGAAGAGGAACAGATATATGCCCGCCAATTCGATCCAGTTGCGCCTGCGCGCGCCAAAGCGGGGCCTGAGAATATCGACCCGCACATGCGCATCGTCTCGAAGAGCTGAGGCCGAGCCGAGCATGAACATGGCGGCGAAGGCATAGATCACGATCTCGTTCAACCAGGTGAATGAGAGGCCAAAGGCATAGCGCAGCAGCACAACCAGCAATTGCGCGCCCACAAGAATGATCGCGCCGGCGATCGCGCCGCCAAGCGCCCAGCCAGAGACCGCATCAATGCGCGCGCTCAACCATTTGGCGATCCGCTCGACTGGGTCTGGCCAGATCGTGACGATCAGTGGCAGCAAGAGCAACGGTGACAGGGCAAGCCCCAGCCATTTCAATGCCCCGCCAAGCGTGAGGAAGATCTCCGGAGACATACCCAGCCCGCCCCCCGGCCTATTTGTTCGAATTGCGGGCGGCGTAATACGGCCCTTCGGACACGTCGGCCCAGCCACGCATCAACTTCAAGCCTGCCTCGAAACTCTCATAGATACGCTTCTCGATCCCATCCCTTCCGGAGGCCGCGCGGACATCCCAGGCGGCTTCGGCCATACGGCTGACGACTTCGTCTGGAAAGCTGCGCATCTGGACGCCATGTTCGCGTTTAAGCAGGTCCAGATGGACCGCATTCTGGTAGGTGAACTCGCCAAGCGATGTGTGATTCACGCTCTCGCAGGCGGCCTTGATGATCTGTTGTTCGCCAGGCGTGAGACCGTCCCAGACGCGGAGGTTCATGCCAACTGCGAGACTTGCGCCCGGTTCGTGGAAACCGGGTCCGTAGTAATATGGCGCCTCGCGGTGAAAGCCGAGATAATAGTCGTTCCAGGGGCCAACCCATTCCGTCGCGTCGATCGCTCCGGTTTGCAGGGATTGATAGATTTCCCCGCCCGGCAGTGCGACCGAGGAGCCGCCCAGTGCACGCAGTACGTCGCCGCCCTGACCCGGAATGCGCATCTTGAGTCCGACAAGATCATCCAGCGTGTTGATTTCCTTGCGGAACCAGCCGCCCATCTGATGGCCGGTATTTGCGGCCTGGATGGATTTGATTCCGAACTGGGCTGACAATTCATCCCATAATTTCTGGCCGCCGCCGAAATCAATCCAGCCCATAAGTTCCTGTGCGGTCATACCGAAGGGAACAGCGGTGAAAAACGGATAGGCGCTGGACTTGGCCGTCCAGTAGTATTCGGCGCCATGATACATATCGGCCGAGCCATTCGAGACGGCATCGAAGCACTCAAAAGGCGGGACGAGTTCGCCGGCCGCATAGACCTTCACTTCCATTAGGCCTTCGGACATTTGCTGGATGCGCTGGGCAACGCGCTCGGCCGCTTCGCCAAGCCCCGGCAGGCCCTTGGGCCAGGTGGTGACCATGTTGAATCGGCGTCGATTGCGCGCAATTGCAGGCGCAGCGAGATCGGCCGCCTTTTCGGGATTGGCAAAAGCAGCAGCAGCGCCGGCAAGGCCGAGTGCGCCTGCACCCAGCAGGTTGCGTCTATGGATCATCTATCTCCCCATGCCTCCCCGGTCTTGGCCGGGCTAAAGGCTAAACCGTGTCATTCATCGTCGCCCAGCGGACGCCACACGTCGCCATCAAGCACTTCGAGCGGCTTGTAGCGCCGCTTGTAGTCCATCTTCTGGCTGCCCTTCACCCAGTAGCCAAGATACACGTGCGGCAGGCCCAGATCCTGCGCGTGCAAAATGTGATCGAGGATGAGGTAATGGCCGAGTCCCCTCGAGGTCAGCTCCGGATCAAAGAACGTGTAGACCATCGAAAAGCCATCCCGGAGCACATCTGTGATCGAGGCGGCGACCAGAGGCGCGTCCTCTTCCACGCCATCGCGATATTCGAAGATCAGGCTTTGCACCGGGCTGCCGCCAACCATGGCGCTGTAATCCCGATAAGACATGTCGGACATGCCGGCACCGTCATGACGGGTTTTCACATAGGATTTCAGCAGCCGGTATTGCTCGCGGCTCGGCTGGGCCTCGACCGGGCGGCGGATCAGAGAGGCATTGCGGTTCAGGGTGCGCCGGTCATTGCGCGACAGTTCGAAATCCCGCGTCGGTACGCGCACGCTGCGACAGGCATTGCAGCGCGGGCAAGCCGGGCGATATGCGATCGTCTGACTGCGCCGAAACCCGGCCTGGCTCAAGGAGTTGTGGACGAGATCTGCTTCCCCGATGGCCAGATTGGTGAACGCTTTCCGCTCTTTCTTGCCCGGCAGATAGGGGCAAGGGCTCGGATTGGTCACGTAGAACCGAAGCGAGCGCTCGAGCCCCGGGGGCAGGATCTGGGAGTCAGTGAACTTCATAAGTGCGACGATACACTTACAAATCGAACCGCCAAGGGGCGAATATGGTAAAGACGACCCAAAGTATGATCACCAACGGCCCGCCAAACTTCATGAAGTCCCCGAACTTGTAGTGCCCGGGACCCATGACCAGCATGTTGGTCTGGTACGCAATCGGCGTCGCGAAGCAGCAATTGGCGCCATAAATAACCGCCAGCAGGAAGGGTAACGGGTCTTCGACCTTCAGCTCCGCGGCGGCTGACAAGGCGATTGGCGAAAACAGGATGGCTGTCGCCGCATTGGACAGGAGATTGGTCAGCAAGGCGACCGCGAGAAAGATCGCCGACAGGACGGCCAGCGTGCCATAGGGCGAAGCCAGATTGACGACCGAATGGGCGATCAGGTCAGCCGCGCCGGTCTTTTCCAGGGCCATGCCCATGGCCAGCGCCGCACCAATCACGAGAAAAATGCGCAGATCGAGTGCCCGGCTGGCTTGGCGTGTGTTCAGGCAGCCCGCGATCAGCATGGCGACGGCGGCCAGAACGGATGCGTGCAGGATCGACACAAAGCCCGTCGCCGCGAGGATCACCATGGAGATGGCAATCACGCGCGCTGCCAGCGCTTTGGTCGTGAGCGGGATTTCGGTTTGGGACCATTCCAGAAGGATCAGATCGCGGCTTGAGCGCAGCTCACGAAACGCTTCGACCGGGCCACACAAAAGCAGCGTATCACCGGATTCCAGCCGGATTTCGCCAAGCTTCGTCCGAATCATTCGGCTGCGGCGCTGGATACCAAGCGTCACGGCGCGGGTCAGGCGGCGAAAGCCGAGCATTTCGACCGTCCGGCCCACCATGCGCGAGCCGGGGGCGATGACGGCCTCGGTGAGGGCCAGCGAGCCGGGGCGCGAGAAATCCTCAAGGTCAGCGCCTGACGCCTGCCAGACCTGCTGCAGGAAATCCGGTTGGCGCGCCAGCACGTTCTGGAGCGCGGCGCGTGTCGCGGCAATGATGACCAGATCTCCAACTTGCAGGCTGATATCCTCATAGGGCGGCAGGATCGCCCGTTCGCCACGCTGGATCATGCGGACGGTCATGTCGGGCAGGTCAGCGAACATGCCTGCGACTGGCTTCTTGCCAAGCAGGAAATGGCCATGTGTCACTTCGATCTGAGCGACGAATTGTTTGCCGGAGGGCTGGACGATGTCATCGGAAAGACCGCGCCGGTTCGGCAAAAGGAATTTGGAAAAGATCAGGATGTAGAGCAGGCCGGCGGCCGCAAGGATCAGGCCCATAGGGGTCTGGTCGAAGAAACCGAGTTGCTGGCCGGTGATCCGGTCATAGGATTCGGCCGCCAGCAGGTTTGTCGATGTACCGATCAGCGTGGTCATGCCGGCGAAGATCGACGCAAAGCTAAGCGGCATCATCAGGCGCGACTGCGGCGCGTTCATACGCATGGCGATGGCGGTCATCACGGGCAGGAACATGATGACGATGGGCGTGTTGTTGACGAATGCGCTGGTCACGAAGACCGCAAGGAAGGCCAGAATCAGAGTTGAGACGGGCCGCTTGTCATATCCCGCGAGCAAGGCCTTGGTCGGCCCTTCCAGCGCTCCGGTCTGGAACAGTCCCTGGCCGACCACGAGCAATGCCATGATGGTGATGAGGGCCGGGTTGCCAAAGCCTGACAACAGGTCTGCCGCGCTGATGGCTTCGCCGTCGACCCCGCGTGCACCGGGAATGATGAAAACCAGCAGCAGGGCTGCCATCACGCAAACCGACACGAACTCCATCGACCACCGGTCGAGCATGTAGAACGTGATCGCGGCGCAGACGATGGCGAGGCTCGCCCACATCGGCCAAGTTTGGACGAATTCAGATAGCATTACGGCTCCGGTTCATCAGCACGCCCCGACACGTCGCCAGAACGACTAGCCGTCAGAATGTAGCAATATGCTTATCCGGCGATTGGCTGACAAGTGCGGTTCACCCGGATTGAGAGGTCTGGTGTCGGCCAACCCTGTTACGGCGCGTACACGATCAGTGGAAACGCCTGCCGAGACGAGGATGCGCCGCGCAGCATTCGCGCGCTCCGAAGAGATGTCCCAATTGGTGCGATTCGCGTCCAGCGAGGGAAATGCGTCCGTGTGGCCCTCAATGGTGATTGGCCCTGCAAGGCCAGAAATGGCCTGGCCAAGCTGAAGGGTCAGCGCTTCGCCCGCTTCGGTCAGGGCGCCGCTTTCGCTGGCAAACAAGGGGCGGGCATCGGTATCAACCAGGTTGAGACGAATGCCGTCTGGTGCCTGAATCAGTTGCAGATTGTTTCCGGCGGCAGCGAGCGACTCGTCTGTTCGCAGCGTCTCGTAAAGGCGAAACGTCTCGGACTGGCGAATTTCCACCAGCGGACCGTTTGCGGCGGCCGTGTCTTTGCCTGTGAAGTAGTCGGCGATCATGCTCCGCGAATCCGGGGAGACGCCACTGACCAGCCAGAGCATAAGGAAAAAGGCCATCAGCGCGGTCAGGAAGTCGGCATAAGCCATCTTCCATGTCCCCATCTTGCGACGGGGCGCAGCGGGCCTTCTGCCCGGAAAGCGTTGCGTATGAGTGGTGGCAATCGCCATGCGCTTCGTGTTCCTTCATTCTGACAGGAACCCGGTTTGTAGCAGGGCTTGGTTTATGGGCGTTGAGAACAAAGGGTGTGATTTCCCTGAAATTCAATCTAATTGGGTCCGCAGGACACACGGAGATCTGGCATGGCGAAAACGGCGTTTCTTGGCTTGGGGGTGATGGGCTTCCATATGGCGGGGCATCTGGCGGCCAAGGGCCATCAAGTGACTGTCTGGAACCGGACAGAGGCCAAGAGCCTGGATTGGACCGCCCAGCACAAGGGCGAGGTCGCAAAGGACCCGGCGGCCGCAGCTTTCGGCGCTGAATATGTTTTCCTGTGCCTGGGCGATGATCCGGATGTTCTTGCCGTCTTCGACCAGTTGGAGCCCAGCCTCGGCGCGGGCATGATCGTGGTAGACCATACAACGGCGTCAGCGGATCTTGCGCGCGAACTGGATGAGCGCTGCCGTGTGAAAGGCGCGCGCTTTGTGGATGCGCCAATCAGTGGCGGCGAGGCCGGTGCGGTCAATGGCAAGCTGACCATCATGTGTGGCGGCGAAGAGAAGGCATTCAATTCTGCCGAACCGGTGATGGCGGCCTACGGCAAGAATATGACGCTGATCGGTGAGAGTGGCGCGGGCCAGCTGGCCAAGTCGGTCAACCAGATATGTATTGCCGGCATCGTCCAGGGCTTGTCGGAGGGCCTGCACTTTGCCGAGAAGGCCGGGCTCGACGCGGAGAAAGTGATCGCAGCGATCAGCGGCGGGGCCGCCCAGAGCTGGCAAATGGAGAACCGCTGGAAAACAATGGTCGAAGGCCACTTCGAACACGGCTTCGCGGTCGATTGGATGCGCAAGGATTTGCGTATCACTTTGGAAGCCGCGCGGGAGAATGGGGCGAGCCTGCCGCTGACGGCGACGGTCGACCAGTATTACGCAGATGTTCAGGCCATGGGTGGCCAGCGCTGGGACACGTCCAGCCTGATCGCACGCTTGAATCGCGGGTAGATAATCATGCGCCTGTTGGAAGTTCACCTGCCGAATGACGAACGCTACGATACCGTAATCCGGGCGGTGAAAGCGGCCGACCCGATCGATTATTATGTTCAGGATACTGAGCGCAAGGATCGCAAGCTGATCTCTGTCTTCATGCGGGAAGGCAGTGGCCAGTCACTGATCGACAATATCCAGACCGCGCTGGATACGTGCGATGATTTCCGGATCACCGTGCTTCCGGTGGAGGCGACTGCGCCAAACATTGAAGAGGCGACGGACCAGAAGGCCGACAAACGGGTTCAGGCGACGCGGGAAGAGATCTATTCCGATGTCTCCACGGGCGCGCGGCTGGACCGGGATTTCATCATCATGGTCGTGCTGTCGACCATTGTGGCGGCGATTGGCCTGAACTCTGACGGCATCGCCGCTGTGATCGGCGCCATGGTGATCGCGCCTCTGTTGGGGCCTGTACTTGGCTTTTCGATGGGCGCTGCGCTGGGCGATTTCAAACTGCTGAAGCGGGCCTCGATCACGCTGGGGTCCGGAATCGCGATCGCGCTTGTCTGTGCATGGCTATTGTCGTTTGTCCTCCAGATTGACCTGCAAAGCCGGGAGCTGATGTCACGCGCTGAAGTGCGTCTGGACGGGCTGGCTCTTGCCATGGCGGCTGGTGGTGCGGCGGCCCTGTCCTTGACGCGCGGGCAGGCCTCGGCTTTGGTCGGCGTGATGGTTGCCGCTGCCTTGCTGCCGCCGGGTGCGGCGCTGGGTCTTTTTGTGGGAGCAGGTCACTGGACTTTGGCATTGCGGGCAGGCTTGCTCCTGTCTCTGAATGTGGTGGCCCTGGTTCTGGCGGCCTTGATCGTGTTCCGGCTGCGGAAGATCCGGCCGCGTGCCTGGATAGACCAGAAGAATGCCGACCGGGCCGTGTGGATCAATGCGGGACTTTCGATCCTGCTGCTGGCCGCTGCCACCGCATTGATCCTTTGGCTGGACCTTGGCGCTGAGGTGTCGGTCGGCTAGGCTCGTCCGGTCAGGGAGGGGCACATGGCCAAATCGGACAACAAGACCAAGCCGACCCCAGTTTCGCCAGCGGAATTCGTCGCGGCGGTCGAGCATCCCACGCGCCGCGCTGATGGCGAAAAATTGCTGGGCTGGTTCGAGGAAGTCACGGGCTATACACCCCGGATGTGGGGACCGAGCCTGGTGGGGTATGGCCGATATCATTACAAGTATGACAGCGGTCGCGAAGGCGACATGCTGATCACGGGATTCTCGCCGCGCAAAGCCAATCTCGTCCTGTATATCATGCCGGGATATCGCGATATGAGCGACAAGCTCGCCCGGCTGGGCAAGCACAAGGTCGGCAAGAGCTGTCTTTACATCAACAAGCTCGCCGACATCGACATGGACGTCCTACGCGAGATCGTCGAGGATGGATTCTCTTACATGAAAGAGAATTACGATACGTGGCCGGAATAATCTGGCTGTATCTAACGGGAATGTGATCGGAACTGCCAGCGGGGCGGGTCGTTTAACTTGTGAAAGCAAGATTGGAGATCCCCCTGCATGACCGACCTTCTCAAGACGATCAACCCGGCCACCGGCGAGACGCTGAAGACCTATCCCCGCATGAGTGATGACGAGATGGCGCTCGCTATCGAGCAGTGCCAAGCTGCCTACCAAGACTGGCGCCAGCGCAGTCTCGAAGACCGCGCGAAAGTCATCAAGGCCATCGGCGATGAGTTGCGCAAGCATGTCGATGACTATGCCGAGCTTATGACCAAGGAGATGGGAAAGCTCTATCGCGATGGGCAGGAAGAAGTGAAACTGTGCGCCGGGATTTGCGACTATACTGCTGAGCAGGGCCCGAAAGAGCTGGCCAGTGAAGAACGCGATATCATGTCGGGTCGCAAAGGCATTGTGACCTATTCCCCGATTGGCATCGTCTATGGCATCCAGCCTTGGAACTTCCCACTCTATCAGGCGATCCGCTATTCCATCTCCAACCTAATGGCGGGCAACGGTGTTCTGCTGAAGCACGCTGAGACCTGTACGGGCAGTGGATTGATGCTGCGCGATATTTATGAAGCCGCAGGCCTGCCGAAACATCTCTTCACCGTTCTGTTGATCTCGCATGACCAGTCCGATGCCGTGATCGAGAATGACCTTGTACGCGGTGTGACCCTGACCGGCAGTGACGGCGCCGGCCGCGTGGTGGGTGAGAAAGCCGGCAAGGCACTGAAGAAGACTGTGCTGGAGCTTGGCTCGAACGACGCTTATCTGGTGCTGGAAGATGCCGATGTGGACCTCGCCGTCGAGACATGCGTGAAAGGGCGCCTGTTCAACAATGGCGAAACTTGCGTGAACGCCAAGCGCTTCATTGTGACTGAGGAAGTCTATGATGAGTTCACCGAGAAATTCGTGAAGGCAATGGCGGACATCAAGCTCGGCGACCCGTTTGCCGAAGACAGTGATCTGGGGCCAATGGCCCGCGCTGACCTGCGTGAAACTCTGCATGACCAGGTCAAGGACAGTGTTGAAAAAGGCGCGACCATTCGCTGTGGCGGTGAAATCCCTGACATGCAGGGCGCCTATTATCCCTCGACCGTGTTGACCGATGTGGCGCCGGGCCAGCCCGCCTATGACGACGAATTGTTCGGTCCCGTGGCTTCGGTGATCCGCGCCAAGGATGATGACGATGCGATGCGGATTGCCAATGACAGCCGGTATGGCCTTGGCGGCGGCATTTTCTCGCGCAATGAAGACCGCGCGATTGAGCTGGCCTGTAATCATTTCGACACCGGCATGGTGAGGATCAACGGGTTTGGCATTGCCGCTCCAAACATGCCGTTTGGGGGCGTGAAGGATTCCGGATTTGGCCGGGAACATGGCGGCTTTGGCATGAAGGAATTCGTCAACGTCAAAGCAGTTTTCGTATACTGATCAATGTACTGGCCCGGCACGCCGCCGGGCCATTTGCTGCTCGGCGGGTTTACATATGCCTCAGAAGCCCTAGGTATGGCCTCAGTTCAACGGAGCACCCGTGCGCGCGACGCGGCCTCTGAAATTCCACCCACCACGATTGGAGCGAGACCATGACGCAAGTGAAAACGGGCGATACCGTACACATCCATTACACCGGCACCCTCAATGACGGTACCACATTCGACAGTTCAGAAGGGCGCGAGCCGCTGACATTCGAAGTCGGATCCGGCCAAATCATACCTGGCCTCGACTCTGCCATTCCGGGCATGACCGTTGGCGACAAGAAGACCGTTAATGTAGCGTGTGATGACGCCTATGGTCAGATGAACCCGGCCATGCGCCAGGATGTGCCTCGCGCAGATATTCCGGCGGAGATTCCGCTGGAAGTTGGCTCACGCCTTCAGATGCAGACCCAGGACGGGCAAGTGATCCCTGTGACAGTGGCTGCCGTTGAAGAGGAATCTGTAACGCTGGACGCCAACCATCCATTGGCCGGCGAAGACCTGACCTTCAACATCGAACTGGTAAAGATCGGCGAAGCTGCCTAATTTCTTCCGAGTTCTCGAATTCAAAGCGGCGGGTACCCAGAGTGGGTGTCCGCCGTTTTTCGTTTCAGGCAACAGGAATGGCCGGCGAGGAGGTGGCCTTCCGGTTGGGTCGATTTGAATTCGGTAAGGTCATCCGTATCAGGATGTGTCGGGAGCAACAGGTGAGGTTCCTGAGATGGTGACGGCTTTCGCCTGTGTCACCGCTGCCGCACAGCATTTTGCGAGCGGGACCAGGCCCGTGACGAGATTTTCGGGCAGATCGCTCCAGCGTAACGGGCGCTCCCATGCCGGGATCACCGGCGCGGTGTATTGATAGCGCTGTGGGTTGGGCGCATCCGCCATCGCCGTTATGTAGATGTTGCCGAAGCGGTCAATGCGCAGCAGCACAGTGCGCCCGGTCTCCTCCTGCCAGGCTTCGAGCCGGCGCAGATTCAGCCAGAGCCAGGGCCAGAAGAGTGGCCAGACAAAGGCATAATAGCGGGCGTGACGCGGGTCTGTCATGACGTGCATTATAGGCCGAGCACGGAGGGGTGGGATAAAGTTTTTTGATCGCCAGCAATTTCAAGGGTTTGTGCGGCTGGTTTGGGGGATAGCAGGAGCCTTGGACGGGCACAGGGAATGTCAGAAAACCCCCATCTCGATCCCTGCGCCGAGGGCAGCCCCAAGCTCGCGGCATTTGGCGAGGTCTTCTTCGGGCATCGTCTTTTCCGCGAGGATTTCCGCTTCCGTCTGGGCGTGCGTGCAGATGATCAGGGGTGGTTGGACCTGTTTCAGCCGCCAACCGGTGGCAATGCGGGCCGCCTGACGCGCTGCATTCTCGCCATCCGAACCGGCGCAGATCATCAGGCCATAGGGCCGGCCTTCGATCTTGCCGAGGACGGGATAGTAGCAGCGGTCGAAGAATTCCTTCATTTCGCCCGACAAGGCCGCGAGGTTTTCCGGCGCTGCGAAGAGATAACCCTCAGCGGTCAGCAGGTCTTCTGGGCCGGTGTCTTCCGCCCGCTTCAGCAATGTGTCGGTTTCGTCGCGTGCAGCGCCTGCGGCGGCCTCGGCCATCTGGCGCGTGCCGCCGGTGCGGGAATGATAGATGATGAGAAGCTTGGTCATGCCCCTACATTCCAAGCGTTGCGCTGTGGGGCAAGGGGCATGAGGCCAGGAACAAAGGGGCCGGTGCGGGAGGGGGACCGCACCGGCCAGGTCAAGGCGGCGGGTTAACCGGCCTTGTGCCATTCAAATTTTGCGAATGGCGCATCCACCGGCGTCTGCGCCAGATGATTGGTGTAGTTCGAGATGGTCTTCTGGGAGACGCCCAGCACGACTTCGAGGATCTGGCGCTGGGTGTAGCCCGCATCAAAGAAAGCCTGCACGGCGGCGTCATCGACATTGCCGCGATTGCGCACGACGCTGAGCGTGAAGGTGCGGAGCGCTTCGAGCTTGTCGCTTGGCAGGGGCGTTTCGTTGCGCAGGGCATCAGTAATGTCTTGGCTGACACCCATGCTGCCCGCGATGGCGGTGTGGGCCGGGACACAATAGTGGCAGTTATGCTCGACATTGATGGCCTGCCAGACAACGGTCAGCTCATCCTTGTCGAAGCTGGATGCCTGGAACAGATCACCCAGTTCCTTGTAGGCTTTCAGCAGGCCCGGTGCCTCGGCCATGACGGCGTAGAGGTTCGGGACGATGCCCATGCTTTTCTTGGCGCCGGCGAGTATCTCGCGGCTTTCTGCGGGGGCGGTGTCTTCGGTGTGGCGGGTAAATTCGGTCATCCGGGGGGGCTCCTTGCATTGGATGATTGTGTGCCCGTTCGTCGGGGCCCACCTCATCTGGGAGGCCGCGCTGTGAAACCAAGATCTTTTTTGAGCGATCACTCAAATGTGAGCGGAAAGGCGAGACAAGACCGGTTTGCGGCCCTATCTTGAGAACATGACACGTATGCCTGCCTATGATCGTGATGCCGCGCTGGAAGCCGCCATTCGCCTGTTCTGGGCGAAGGGCTATCATGCGACCTCGCTCAAGGATCTCGAAAACGCCCTGAATATGCGGCCGGGTAGCATCTATGCCGCGTTCAAGAGCAAGCAGGCCCTGTTCCTTGCGGCGATGGAGCGATACTTCGAGAAGATGCAAGCCGGGTTTCGCGCGCACATGGCAGAGGCAGCTTCGCCTCTGCATGGCCTGACCAGCTTTCTGCGCGCCTATGCAGAGGATGGATCCAGCGTGCGGGTGCATGCCTGCCTGCTACTCAAGACATTGCTGGAGGCGACAACGACGGATTCCGAGATTGCCGATCCTGCGCGAGACTATCTGGACTGGATGAAGGGCGAGTTCGAAGCGGGGTTCTCCGCTGCGCGGGCCGTAGGCGAATTTCCGGACGCGGCAGACACCGCGCGTCTGGCACGACGATACCAAGCGGCACTGACATCATTGCAGGTCGAGTTACAACGAGGTCTGTCCGGCGAAGAGTTGGCCGGGTTTGTCGAGGATTTGGTAGAGCCGTTCGATCGGCTGGCGGAAGAGACCGCCAGCTAACGGATCATTCTGCCGGGACGGGCGTGAGCGCCTCTTTCCAGTCATCCATGGCGTGACGATTGTCATGGTCCCATGGGTGGAAGCCGGGCTTGAACCAGGACAGCCAGACCTTCCAGCCGCGTCCGAACAGGGCCGGTTTCTTCCAGAGGAATTGCTTCACGGCGCGGTCGGCCTCTTCGCGTGTATAGCCGTCGGCTTCCAGCAGCTTGGCGGAGAAATTGGCGATATTGGCAGTGAAGTGTTTCGTGATCAGCAACATGGACAGGCTGCGCCGGAAATAGCGTTTCAGCGGTGACCAGCCCTTGGTGACCTCCAGAAAGACATCGTAGGCAACGGCCTTGTGCTCAGTCTCTTCCATCGCATGCCAGCGCCAGAGGCGCTCCAGCGCCGGGTCTGTCTTGCTGAACATCGCCACACCATCGATCTCGGCATCGAACATCAGATCGGCCATCATGGAGGTGAAGTGCTCGAGGCAGATCGTGGCCATCAGCATACGCATCGGTCCGCCGGCGCGGCCGAAATTGACCCGCTCCAGGATCTCCGCCTCAATCTCTGCAACGGGATATTTTTCGCGGTCGATCTTGTTGTTCAGCAGGTGATGCTCGCGCGAATGGATGGCTTCCTGCGTGATGAAATCCTTCACATCCTCGGCCAGCTTGCCCGAAACCTCGCCGCGATAGGCTTTCACCGCATCCATGAACATGCGTTCGCCGTCCGGGAAGGTCAGCGACATGGCATTGTAAACGGCGGTGGCGACGGGGTTGCCGTCCAGCCAGGGGCGGCCATCATCGGCGGCGGACATGTCAAAGCGCAGGTCGCGCGGTTCAATGGTGATGTCTTCGGGGGTGCGTTTGCGCGTCATTGTGTTTACTGCTTTCTGGTACAGAACTGGCAATCGTCTTGTCGCAACAGGTAACACTACTGACAAAAATGTCAATAAAGAAAAAAGAACCCTCGCCCAGAATCCGTCGAACGCCGGAGGAATCGCGCGCCAATATCCTTGCTGCGGCGGAGACGCTGCTGGTCGAACAGGGGCCGCAAACGCTGCGCCTGGCCGATGTGGCCAAGGCAGCGGGCGTGGCGAATGCCACCGTGCTGCATCATTTCGGATCCATCGACGCCGTTCAGCAGGCCCTCATGGAGCGGATGATTGCCGATCTCGTGGACGCGATCATGGCAATCGAAATCCCCGCCGATGCCCCGGCAGAGGCGCGCGCCATAGGCCTGAAGACCTTGTTTGATGCGCTGGAGTCGCGCGGCGCGGCGCGGCTGGCTGCCTGGCTGGAACTGACGGATGAGACCAGCCGCCTGACCGTGGTGCGCGAGGCGGTTCAGGAAGTGGCGCAGAAAAAGATCTCGCAGGGCGGCATCCCCTCAGAGCTTGCCGAGGACATGATCCTGATGAGCGTGACCCTCGCTCTCGGCACCGGCCTGTTCGGCCCGTCCCTCGGCACACTGATCGACAAGCCCCCCGAACGCGCACGGGAGCTGACCCTGCAGATGCTGATGGGGTATTTTGAGGGGTTGGCGGGGTAAAAAGGTGAGCACTCATGCTGAGCGAAGTCGAAGCACGAGCGCGGGCGGGCAGACAACAAGGTGGACTACGATTGCAGGTCGTTCGGTTCTCGCATTTTCAGGAAGCTCTCCGAATCCAGCGCTTCGGGTAGGGCCAGTATGTAAACGACCTTATCTTTCACCGCGCCTTCTGCGTGCAGGGTTCGGGCCGGTACGATGACTTTGTCGCCTGCCACGACGGTTGTGCGGACACCTGTCCCCGCGTCCAGGAAGTCTGTTTCCCCCTCCATGATGTAGGCGTGCACTTCTTCGGAATGCCAATGTGGGTCCAACCCAGCCGATGGTGGAGACACGAAGGTTGTGGGCCAGGTTCCATTTCGTTGCACGTCTTCCATGACCTCGGAAAGCGACGAAAAGAACTGATGGTGAAATTTCACTGACATACGAAGCGCTCCTAGCATTGAGGCGCAAAGTATGGATCGTGCAGTTATCGAGATAAACCTAGCCAGTTGCATCATATTCATGCAGGAATTGCATCATGCAGATCACGGCGCTTCAAACCTTTGTCGATGTGATGAAGCTTGGCAGTTTCGCCAATGCGGCCCGCTACCGAGATGTCGACCCATCATCAGTGTCCCGCGCGATTGCCGGACTGGAAGAAGAGTTGGGATTTCGACTATTTCAGCGAAGTCGGCGAAAGCTGGCACCGACGGAAGCTGGTCAGAGCTATTTTGAGCAAATAAGAAACCTTATTGAAGATCTCGATCACGCGCGGCAGAAAGCGCAGGATCTGGCGACAGAGCCACAGGGCCTGCTGCGGATCACGGCCTGTACGTCGCTGGGGCAGCGCGTAATCGCGCCACTTCTCAAGAAGTTCATGGACCGTTATCCGGCGCTGTCACTCGAACTGGTACTGACTGATTCACAAGTCGATCTCGTCGCCGATCAGATCGATCTCGGGATTCGGTTCGGTCCCGAACCGGACGGCGAGATGTGCGCCACCAAACTGGTTCCGCGAAAATTTCAAATCTGTGCGAGCCCGTCTTATATCCAGCGCAATGGCGGGCTGCTTCACCCAAGAGATTTGTCAGAGCGTGAGTGTGTCCTGTTTCCGCTCCCCGGATATCGCACGCACTGGCTGTTTCGTGACGCCGCAGGCGAAGCTTTTGAAGTTCCGGTCAATGGACGGCTACTCGTCTCGCATGGTCTGACGATGACCCAGTGCGCTCTGGCCGGGTTGGGGCCAACATTGCTACCAGATTGGCTCTGCAAGCCGGAGCTGGAAGCTGGTGATCTGGTAGACCTGTTTCCCGATTTCGAGTGCGCCGCAAATCAATTCGGAACGGCAGCCTGGATGGTTCATCCGTCAAGGCGCTATGTGCCTCACAAAGTGGAGGCCTTCATGCAGTTCCTGCGTGAAGAAATCTGACGCGGCAACTTGCATTGAAAATTCGTTGCGTACCGTGACTGCTCTGAGCAGGTGCTGCCGGACAGCGGTAGGTACGGGCTTGATCATCCGAGATTTACCGCCGCCTCTTCAGCAAAATAGGTGATCACGCCGCTCGCGCCCGCGCGTTTGAAGCACATGAGCGACTCCATCATGACGCGATCTCCGTCGATCCAGCCATTCTGGGCGGCGGCCTTTATCTGGGCGTATTCGCCGGAGACCTGGTAGGCGATGGTCGGCACACCGAAGGTGGAGCTGACGCGTTGCACAATGTCCAGATACGGAAGGCCAGGCTTGACCATGACCATGTCGGCGCCTTCGGCAAGATCGAGCGCGACCTCGCGCAGGGCTTCATCGGAATTGGCCGGATCTTGCTGATAGGTTTTCTTGTCGCCCTTCAGCGCGGCGGCCGAGCCGATGGCGTCGCGATAGGGGCCGTAGAATCCGCTGGCATATTTGGCGGCATAGGCGAGGATCATCTGGTTGGTGAAGCCTTCTTCCTCGAATGCCGAACGAATCGCGCCGATGCGGCCATCCATCATGTCCGACGGGGCGACGATATCGGCGCCCGCGCCGATATGGACCAGCGCCTGCTGGACCAGTTTATCCGTAGTCGCATCATTCGGGATGGTGCCGTCTTCGTCCAGCAGGCCGTCATGCCCGTGGTTGGTATAGGCGTCGAGCGCCACATCCGTGATCAGGCCGACTTCGGGCGCAGCATCCTTCATCGCCTTCAGGGCGCGCGGCACGAGCCCGTCCGGGTCCAGCGCGCCGGAGCCGGTCTCGTCCTTGCCGTCTGCGCCAATATAGGGAAACAGCGCGATGGCCGGAATGCCAAGCTCTCGCGCGCGAATGGCGGCCTTGGCGGCGTCCTTGACGCTCAGCCGATCAATGCCGGGCAAGGAGCCGACGGGCATGCGATCTTCGCCATCATGGACGAAGACGGCCCAGATCAAATCAGCGGGCGTCAGCACGTTTTCGCCAGCGAGCGAACGGATCCATGGGGCCTGGCGCAAGCGGCGCATGCGGGTGGCGGGGAAGGCTTGGGGGAATTGGGTCATGTGAGCCTCATTGGTCCAAAATCCGGATGGCTACAACCAGCCAATTTTACGCACCATGAAACAGCGTTTGGAAACGTCGAGTTCTTCGGCCTGGATACGTTCCAGTTCCAGCATCCACTCGGCCATATCACTGCGTCTGATCTCGCGAAAGCCATGCTTGGCGTAGAACGGCGCGTTCCAGGGCAGGTCGCGGAAAGTGGACAGCGCAACGCGGCGCAGCTTGCGACGCTTCGCTTCGTCGATCACACGGGTCAGCAGAGCCGCGCCAATGCCGCGCTGGCCCTGATCCGGATGGACGCTGATCTGGTCAAGATAGAGCATGCCGCCGCGCAGGGAGACCAGCGCGAATCCTACCGGCGCGCCGGTGTCCAGCCGCGCGGTGAACAGGTCGCCATTCTCTGCAGCGCTGGCAAGGATGTCGATGGGTACATGGTCTTTCAGGGCTTCTGCGGACAATAGGCCGGTTGGAGCAAACAGGGCGCTGGCGGCGCGGTCCACTTCGGCCAACACGCCGACTTCTGACGCGTCCGCATCATCGATTCCATAGCGTGTGCTGGCGTGTTGCATTGACATTGCGCGCTGCCCATTCAATTCCCGTGGAAACCTCTTACGCCAAAAAACGGGGAATTAACAATGAGTGCTTTGTTTTCCGACGAACAATTGATGATCCGGGACATGGCCCGCAAATTTGCCGAGGCGCAATTGCTGCCGCATTCGGAAGCATGGGACCGAGACAGCCACTTCCCGGTCGATGTTATCAAGCAGGCGGCCGAGCTTGGCTTTGCGGGCATTTATGTCTCTGAAGAAGTCGGCGGCAGCGCCCTGACGCGCACCGATGCGGCCATGATCTTCGAGCAGCTGTCCTATGGGGATGTCTCCACGGCGGCATTCATTTCCATTCACAATATGGCCAGTTGGATGATCGACACGTTCGGATCGGACGCGCAGCGCCAGGCGTGGGTGCCGCGGCTGACGCGTATGGAGTTGATCGCATCATATTGCCTGACCGAACCCGGTGCGGGATCGGATGCTGCCAGCCTGAAGACGCGCGCAGTGAAGGATGGCGATGATTATGTCATCTCCGGCACGAAACAATTCATCTCCGGCGCGGGCACGTCTGACGTTTACGTCTTGATGGCGCGCACTTCCGACGACGGCGCCAAGGGCGTGTCGGCCTTCATTATCGAGAAGGACACGCCGGGGCTGAGCTTTGGGGCGAATGAGCGCAAGATGGGCTGGAAGAGCCAGCCCACGCGGCAGGTGATGCTGGACGGCGTTCGCGTGCCGGCGGCAAACCGAATTGGCGAGGAAGGTCACGGCTTCCGATTTGCGATGGCAGGGCTGGATGGCGGGCGGCTGAATATTGCGGCGTGTGCCCTCGGCGGTGCGCAACTCGCGCTCGACAAGGCGGTGGCCTACGCGAAAGAGCGCGAACAGTTCGGCAAGGCGATTGCGACCTTCCAGAACACGGCGTTCAAGCTGGCGGATATGGAAACCGAGCTTCAGGCCGCAAGGGTCATGCTGTACGAGGCGGCCGGACGACTGGACGGCAAGTCGCCGGACGCGACACGTTGGTGCGCGATGGCCAAGCGCTTTGTCACGGATACTGCGTTCAAGGTTGCGAACGACGCCCTGCAGATACACGGCGGATACGGCTACCTCGCCGATTATGGTGTTGAACGGATCGTGCGCGATTTGCGCGTGCACCAGATTCTGGAGGGTACGAACGAGATCATGCGCGTCATCATCTCGCGGGACATGCTCAAGGATTAGGCCTTTCGGGCAATTTCTCAAACATTACCGATATTTATAGCGTTTTCGCGGGTGCGGGGAAGGTTTTCATGCCGTCCGTATCTGGACAAGCGGCGGTGGCTGCGCTGTTCTTTCATTCTGGTAGAGTGCAAGAGAAGGAGGACTGGCGATGCGTATGGTCCGTAAGCTGTCGATTGTGGCCGGATTCGCTGTGCTGGGCGCGTGCGCCAGTGCGCCGCCCAATCTGAATGACAATCAAATCGTCCGGGGTGAGCGCGTCGGCGAGGTCGAGTTGGGTATGAGCCTGATCGAACTGTTCGCCGTGATGGGTACGCCGCGCCATACAACGCCGATCGAAGGCACGCGGGCAACGACTTACACCTATGATGGACTCATCATCGCAGCGGATGAAAATGTCTATTGGATCATCGCGCGTGACCCGCGGTATCGCACGGATATAGGTGTGGGGACCGGCGCGGAGCAAATCCTGGCGCGTGGGGCCTATGGCAAGCCGAAATGCGTGGTCACCAAGGGCGATGAGACGCTGTACGACTATAGCGACATCTATTTCGGCGTCGACAACAAGAGCGGCAAGGTCACCAAGGTCGGCATCATGCGCGATACCCAGACTTGTGACGGGTAAGGTGGCACACTGAGCCCTGACGGGCTGTCAGCCCGGAAAGCGATTGAACCTCAATCCGATATGCGGCACCGTGCGGCTGTGGTTCAGCTGATCGGAAGAGGTGCGCTTGTGCGGGGATTGAAGAGTCTGGTTTTGGCGATGGTGGCGACGCTCGTCCTTCCACTGGCGTGGGCGCAGTCTGGGAATTGGGCCGAGGAAACCGGATCGCTTGTTCACAAGGAGGGATTTGTTGACCTCTACCTGGATGCGGATGGCGGGCGCGTTCTGGTCGCGCTGCCTGCGCCGGACGCGGAGGGCGTTGCCCTGCGCGCGATCCAGGCGACAGGGCTGACGGCGGGACTCGGGTCCAATCCGATCGGGCTGGACCGGGGCCGCGCCAATGCCGGTGAGATCGTTGCCTTCCGCAAGGTGGGCGACAAGGTCATCGCGGAGATCGAGAACTGGACCTATCGCGCCAGCGCCGACAATCCGCAGGAGCGCAAAGCCGTGCGGGATTCCTTTGCGCGCAGCTTTGTCTGGTCGGGTGAAATTCTCGGCACCGGACCGGAGGGCGAATTGTTGGTGGACCTGTCGTCCTATCTGACGCGCGACACGATGGATGTACGCGCGCGGCTGAAACAGCATCCCAAGGGCGGCGCGTTCCAGATCTCGAAGGAGTTGTCCATGCCGGACGTTTCGGCGGCGCTGGCCTTTCCGGACAATGTCGAGTTTGATGCCTTTCTGACGCTGAGCAGTGACGAACCGAAAGCGGAAGTCTGGGCCACGGCGGCTGATGCGCGCTCTGTGACGCTGGTGCAGCACACATCGCTCGTGCGCTTGCCGGATGACGGCTACACGCCCCGCATGTTCGATCCACGCAGCGGTGCGATTGACGTCGGCTACTATGATTTTTCCGCGCCCCTGAGCGGACAGGTTGGGCAGTCCTTCGCACGCCGCTTTCGGCTGGAAAAGCAGGACCCCACTGCCGCGAGCAGCCCCGCAAAAGAGCCGATTGTCTTCTATGTCGATTCCGGTGCGCCAGAGGAAATCCGTGCCGCCCTGATTGAAGGGGCATCCTGGTGGGCCGAAGCGTTCGAGGCAGCTGGTTTTCCGGACTCCTATCGCGTGCAAGTCCTGCCCGAAGGCGCCCATCCACTTGATGTCCGCTATAATGTGATCCAGTGGGTGCACCGCCAGACCCGCGGCTGGTCCTATGGTGGTGGACTGACCGATCCGCGTACGGGTGAAATGCTGAAAGCCAACGTTATTCTGGGTAGTCAGCGTGTGCGCCAGGACAGGATGATTTTTGAAGGACTGGCGGGCGCATCAAAGACCGGCACTGGCGCGGCGGATGATCCTGTCCAGATCGCTCTGTCCCGTATTCGCCAATTGGCTGCGCATGAAGTTGGCCACACGCTTGGCTTCGCCCACAATTTTGCGGCGTCCTCGAATGAGCGCGCGTCGGTGATGGATTATCCGGCACCGCTTGTTTGGGTTGGCCAGAACGGGGAGCTGGATTTCTCAGCTGCCTATGATGTCGGAATCGGTGAGTGGGACATAGTGTCTGCAATGTGGCTCTACCGGCAATATCCTGATGGCACGGACGAGAATGCTGCAGGAGACGAACTGTTGGAATCGGCCTGGGGAAGCGGACTGCGATACATCGATGATCCGCAGGGGCGTGGCGTGGGTACCGCGCATCCCTATGCGAGCGTCTGGGACAATGGCACAGACCCTGTCGCCTCCCTGACGGAGGTGATGCGGGTACGGAAAGTAGCGCTTGAACGGTTCGGCCTCGGCGCGCTGCAGCCAGGCGAGCCCACCTCGCGCCTGCGGGCGGTGATCGTGCCGGTCTATCTTTATCATCGTTATCAGGTGAACGCAGCGGCGAAGATGATCGGCGGTTATGATTTCCACTATGCCGAAACGGGGCAGGCCAATATTGGCGGAGCGCCTGTGCCAGCAGATCAGCAACGCGGCGCGCTCAGTGCGCTGGTGGCAACGCTGGATCCGGCCGTGCTTGATCTGCCAGACCGGACGCTCGACCTGTTGACGCCGCCGCTGGTGTCGTTCCGTGGGGCGGGCGCGGGGGCGGAATATTTCCCAGGCGAAACCGGGGCGATGTTTGATCTTCTGACAGCCGCTGACACATCGGCCTCACAAACCTTGGGCGCCTTGCTGCATCCCCAGCGCGTTGCACGCCTGATCGAAACTGAACGCCGCAACGCGAACGCGCTGAGCTATGGTGATGTCTTGCGCGAAGTGGAGGAGGCGCTGTTCAAAGACGCTGACACGCCACGTCAGGCGAGTATCCTGCGGCGCGAGCAAGTGCGGTACGTTTCCGTACTGATAGACCTTGCCGCAAACACAAATGCGACGTCTGAAACGGTGATCCAGACCAATGCATATCTCAGCGCTCTGGCGCGCCGGATTGTGTCCCGTTCGCGGCGAGCTGATCCAGCGGATGTGGCAGTGCGGGACGAGCTCTCCCGTCGTATTACAGCCCATCTCGACAGGCCATCTCTACCCGTCATGCCGTCCACACCTGAAGTCGATATCCCGCCCGGCAGCCCCATTGGCGCAGGCAGCGCCGAAGCTTGCTGGCATTGCGATACGGCGCTGTTACCACGCTAGGCGGAGGGGTCATTTGAGAAGTTCCTGCCTCCTCACCCTGCCGCTACAAAGGGAATGGATCAGATAAACTCGACACCGGTCTCGCGACCGAGTTGCCAACGCCGCTGACACAGGCGCGGTTGTTTACTGTTGGGCAGACGGATCGAGAAGGTTTCTGGCAGATTGATTTCCTTGCGGGTCGCAAAGCGGACTCCGCCGGATGAAATGTTGCGAATATCGCACGGCACCGAGCGCAAGAAACCCAGTTTCAGAATACCTTTGGCGATCACCGGAGTGCGGCGTCCACGCAGCTCTGCGCCGGGAAGGTCGGTCTGTCTCATAGGCGAAGAATAGTCTCAACGAGTAAACATTCGCGGTTTGCTATTGCCAGGAATTTCCAATCGGGATTTGCGGACTGTTAACGTCCTGACACACGAGTCGGGCTTGATCCGCGAGGCGTCGAATGTAGGGGTAGGCGAAACAGATAATGATCGGCGTAAAGCGCCTGAGACAAAGGGATAAAGTATGTCGAATGACGTATCGGTGGAGACCCATCGCGGTGTGGGACGAGTTACGCTGACGCGGCCAAAGGTGTTGCATGCGCTGAACGCACCTATGTGCGACACCATCTTGGCCGCCTTGGAACGCTGGGCGGCAGACCCGACCGTTCACTTGGTCATGATCGACCATGAAGAAGAAACGCGCGGGTTCTGCGCTGGCGGTGACATTCGCATGCTGGCCGATAGCGGCGCGGGGGATGCGAGCGAGGCGCGCGCTTTCTTCAATGTCGAATATCGGATGAATGCCGCGCTGAAGACCTTTCCCAAGCCGGTGCTGGCGATCATGGATGGTGTGACCATGGGCGGAGGGGTCGGCCTGTCTGTGCATGGCTCTCACCGGGTTGCGACCGAGCGCACGCTGTTCGCCATGCCGGAGACCGGGATCGGCCTGTTCCCGGACGTGGGGGGTGGCTGGTTCCTGCCGCGCCTGTCGGGCTATCTTGGTACATGGTTGGCGCTGACGGGGGCGCGTTTGAAGGGCGCAGATGTCGCTGCGGCCCGGGTGGCGACGCATTTCCTGCCATCGGAATTGGTGCCGAACCTGAAAAAACAGATCGAAGGCGCGGATTTCTCCGTCGGTGCCGCCGAAATGCTGAACGAGATCCTGCGCGGCATGACCCATCCTGTGCCAGCGGGCAGCTTTGCGGCGCGTAGCGATTTGATTGATGATTGCTTTGCAAAGGACACCGCCGAGGAGATTGTTGCTGCGTTGGACGCGGCTGACAATGAGTGGGCATCCGAGCAGGCGGCGACCATTCGAACGAAGTCCCCAGAGACTGTGAAGGTTGCCCTTCGTCAGGTTCGAGATGGCGCCAAACTTGATAACTTTGAAGAGAACATGCGGATGGAGTACCGCATTGGCTGGCGTAAAGTGCAAAGTCATGACTTCCTTGAAGGCGTTCGCGCGGTCATTATCGACAAGGACAATGCTCCGAAATGGAAGCCGGCCACGCTGGAAGAGGTCAGCGATGCGGACGTGGCGAGATATTTCGAGCCATTGGGCGACGATGAGTTGACCTTTGGGGATTGAGCGCGAGCCAAGGCCTTGAAATAGTGGCCACACTCAAAGTTGGGGCGATTCAGGAGCATGTATGCGCGGACAAGTATTGAAGGCTGACTCTGTGGAGGGGCTAGGCCTCATCCTCGGAGACGATGGTGTGCGCTACAATTTCTCTCAGGCACAGGTGCGGGACAACAATCGGCTCGTCCAGGGGCATGTTGTCGATTTCGTCGGTATGGGTGACGAGGCGCGCGATATCTATTTGCTCCAGGCTACCGGACAACCCTCTACACAGCCAGTTCCGCCGCAGCCCGTTAGTCAGGGGTATGCGGGGGCTGCACCCTATGCGCAGCCCATGGCAGTCAAGAGTGACGGTATCTGGACGTACTTTCTCAGATGTCTGTCATCCAGCTATTTCAAGTTCAATGGCCGCGCACGCCGCCAAGAGTATTGGGGATACATATTGTTTTCGATACTTGCGCTCGTCTTGGCGTTTGTTGTCGACACGATCCTTACCCTATCAATATTTGGCGTCGACGACTCCGAGGGATACTTTCTCCCTCTCTTCACCGCGCTTTGGATACTTTATACCATCATTCCGGGTATAGCTGTCACCGTACGGCGCTTCCATGATCAGGATCTGTCCGGCTGGATGTACCTGCTGAACTTGATTCCCTATGTCGGCGGCCTGATCGTTTTCGTATTCATGCTGATCGACAGTCGTGCAGAGCCGAACGTGCATGGGCCTAGTCCGAAATACGGCATTCGCGGCACGGTCGACACGTTCGCTTGAGCGAATACTTTCATGATATCCAAACCTGACAGGCCCAAATCGTTACGTAATAGTAACGGTTAATGTATTCGCGTGGATATTAACCTTCTACTCTTGAGAAAAGGGCATGCTTATCAATTCATTAGGATTGCTCGTGTATTTCTACTCAAACTACAACAAAAGTTGAGTGAATAGTTGAGTGGTGATGAAAATGATGATTGCAGAAGCGCAGGATACTGCGAACAATTCGTTGGGCGAGTCTTTCCTGAAGTCTTTGTCTTTGCTTGAGCAGGCGCACCGTCGTCTTCATGATGTTGTGAAGGACGATCTGGAGCGCGGCGGCGAGCGGTCGCTGACCGGCGTTCAGGCATTGTTGCTTTATGAAATTGGCGAAGGCGAAGCCCCCGCATCTGTTCTTCGGGCTCGTGGCGCCTTTGCTGGCACCAGCCTCTCCTACAACGTCAAGAAACTCCAGGAAGGCGGCTATCTGATCCAGACCCGCTCCGAAGATGACAAGCGCACCGTCACGCTCAGCCTGACCGAGCGTGGTCTGAAGGTTCGCAAACGGGTCGAGGCCCTCTTCGAGAAGCAGGCCGGCGCTCTTGAGCCAACGGCCAGCGTGCGTCCGGATGACCTGTCGCAACTGAACAAGACCATTTCTCGACTTGAGCGCTTCTGGTCCGACCAGATCCGGTTCCGCCTCTAAGCGCGCGGATTACATGGATGACTAAAAAAGCCCTCGCCAATTTGGCGGGGGCTTTTTCATTTTTCATGGATTCCACGCGAGACAGAAAATGGTTTTCAACCCCAGATTTCTTCACTAGGTTTCTCTGCGATGAGGGGATTTGGGGTTCTTTTTCTCGGGCTGGCATGGGCCGTACCCGCTTCGGCAGGGCCTTGGTCCCAACCGCATGAAGGTTGGTATGCCGAGGCCGTCGGCACTGAAGAGGAGCTGGAAGGCGTCCGTGGAAACCGCGTTTCGCTCTACGGCGAGTATGGCTTCGCACCGAATTGGACGGTTACCGCAAAATCAGAGGCGGTGGCCTATGAGGTCGGCAGCCAGTTCAACAAGGAGTTCTGGCGCGCCACGCTGCGTCGGCAACTGGTCACCCACAAGGGGTGGGCCGTCGGCGTTGAAGGCGGCCTGGTTCATGGCAGCTCCCTGGCCGGCGTATTCGGATGCGACGAGTGGGGCGCCGAAGCCCGCCTCAGCGGCGGCCTGTCTGGCCTGCGGGGCGGTCGTAACTTCTATGTCTTCGCGGATGCCGCTGTGATCCGTCATGAAGATGGCTGTGTCCGCCAGCGCGCCGAGTTCGGCTATGGCGTCGATATCTGGCAGGACTTCTTTATAAGCCAGCAGCTTTGGGTCGAGCGCGGGAACGAAACGGCGGATTCAAACAAGTATGAGACCAAGCTTGGCTATCATTTCGGATGGGCCGATGTGGCGATCGGGTATCGAGAGGAATTTGCCGGAGAGTTTGACGAGCATGCTGTGCTGCTCGCCCTTATCCTCCGGCATTAATCACACCAGTCTATTCCGCAGGGACGTCTTCCGGGTTGGCATCGGCGGCGAAGCCGGTCTCACTCATCAGATAGGCGACAACCGCCAGGCGGTCGTCCGGTTTGCGCACACCCGCAAACGTCATGCGGTTGCCAGGCAGGAAAGTGCGCGGGTTCTCCAGCCAGTGATCGACCTTGTCGGGCGTCCAGATGAAGTCGGCTTCTTGCAGGGCAGGGGAATAGGCAAAGCCCTCCAGTGTGCCGGCCTCGCGACCGAACAGCCCATGCAGGTTCGGGCCAACGAGATTACCGCCGCCTTCCGCCGTAATGTGGCAGGATTGGCAGAGCTTCCAGGTGCGGCGACCGCGCGCATAATCGGCGGTATTGTACGGGGCGGGCAGGGCCGCGAACGGTGATACCGCATCAACCGCCGCTTCAGCGGGGGCAGCGGCGGGCGCCGCTTCTGCCGGGGCCTTCGCCGGAGGTGCTTCCTCGGCCGGGGTGTCATTTGCAGGCGCATCTGAGCCGCCACAAGCGGTGAGCAACACTATTGCGGCGACGGCGAGGGAAGAAGTCAACTTCATGGAATTTCAGGCTCCGGAATGTTCCGGCGCACTTTGTGGGGTAACCGCAAGGAAGGCAACCGGCCTGCGTCAACTGGACGCCGGGCGCGGGCCGGACATACCCGCCTTGGCTGGTCCCTGTTGAAACCGTGCGGGCAGGCGGGGACAAAGCGCGTCAGCCGGGGTATTGTAACCAGATGCCTGATTCCGTCCGCCCTCGCCCCGAGATTCGCAAGCTGCCACCTGATGTCGTGAACCGGATCGCGGCGGGCGAAGTGGTCGAGCGCCCGGCGGCTGCCGTCAAGGAATTGGTCGAGAATGCTCTGGACGCTGGCGCTCGCCGAATTTCTGTCTCCATCGAAGCTGGGGGCCTGAAACGGATCATCATCGAAGATGATGGCTGTGGCATGTCGGCCGACGATCTGCTCGTCGCGCTGGAACGCCATGCAACCTCCAAACTCGTGCCGGATGCCGGCGGGCGGGTGGATTTGCTGAACATCCACACGATGGGCTTCCGGGGTGAAGCGTTGCCGTCGATTGCCTCGGTCAGCCGCTGCAGCATTTCATCCCGCGCGACCGGCGAAGACGCAGCCGAAGTCTTTGTTGAGGCGGGACGGATGGAAGGTCCTCGCCCGGCGGCGTTTACCGGGCGCGGCGAGACTGGCACCCGCATCGAAGTGCGCGACCTGTTCTATGCGACTCCCGCCCGGTTGAAGTTCATGAAAGGCGAGCGCGCCGAAAGCATGGCTGTGACTGACACGATCAAGCGTCTCGCCATGGCCAATCCGCATGTTGCTTTCTCGCTGGAAAATAATGGCCGGAACTCGCTGCGCTATGCCGCTGAAGCCGAAGGCGCCTCCGGCCAACTGGCCCGGCTCGGCGCAATCATGGGACGTGATTTCCGTGAGAACGCGCTGGAGATTGATGCCGAGCGCGAAGGTGTTCGCCTTGCTGGCTTTGCCGGCCTGCCGACGCTCAATCGCGGCAACGCCCAGATGCAATTCCTGTTCGTCAATGGCCGGCCCGTGAAGGACCGTATGCTGAATGGCGTAATCCGCGCCGCCTATCAGGACTTCCTGGCGCGCGACCGGCATCCGTTGGCGGCGCTGTTTGTTGATCTTGACCCAGAATATGTCGATGTGAACGTGCACCCCGCCAAGACCGAGGTGCGCTTCCGCGATGCGGGGAATGTAAGAGGTTTGATGATTGGCGCACTGCGTCATGCGCTGGCCGCGGCGGGACACAGAGCGTCGACCACGGTCGCGAATTCTGCGCTCGGCAAGGTTCGGATCGAAGAGGCCACGTCAGCCAATCTCTGGTCGTTGCCATCTGCGCCAGAGCGACAGGCTTCCCCCTCTTCCTATTATCGCCAGCCATCGGGCATTGATTTCGATCAGCCTCTTCCGCCCTCTGGCGATGTGATGGCGGGGCTGCAAGAAGCACCACCGCCTGCCTATCGACATGATGCCGCTCCGTCCGCACGGGTGGAGCCGGAAGCCGCGCCCGCGCAAGGTATGCCTTCTGACTTTCCACTCGGCGTCGCCCGCGCTCAGTTGCACGAAACCTATGTCGTTGCGCAGACAGCGGATGGCATCGTTATCGTGGATCAGCATGCCGCTCATGAGCGGCTGGTCTACGAGGACATGAAACGCCAAATGGCTGCGGGCGGGGTAAGGCGTCAGGCGCTGCTGATCCCGGATGTGGTGGAGCTTACTGAGGACGAGGCGACCCGCGTGCTCGAGCGCGCCGACGAGTTGGCTGAGCTGGGTCTGGAAATCGAACCTTTTGGGGCCGGCGCGATCTGTGTACGGGCCACCCCCGCCCTGTTCGGGGAAATGGACACAATGGGCTTGATCCGTGATCTCGCCGATGACTTCGCCGAATATGATGCGGGCCTCGCGCTCAAGGAGCGGTTCGAGGAAGTCATGGGGAACATGGCGTGCCGCGGTTCAGTGCGAGCCGGACGACGACTGAATGGCGAGGAGATGAATGCGCTGCTCCGCCAGATGGAAGCGACGCCACATTCCGGCCAGTGCAATCATGGGCGGCCGACCTATGTGGAGCTGAAGCTCGCCGACATCGAACGCCTGTTCGGGCGGCGGGGATAGGCTCTGTGGACGCCTTGATCTTTGATTGCGATGGGGTGTTGGTCGACTCCGAAACAATCTCCATCGCCACTGAACGGGAAATGCTCTCTGGCTGGGGGCTCGACTATCCGTTCGAGATTTTCGTTTCGCGTTTTGTCGGCCTGCACAATCGGGACTTCCATGCGGCTCTCGCGGCGGATGCCATTGAGCGTGGACGCCCCTTGCCTCCGGATTTTGCCGACCAGTTGCAGGCGCGCATCTGGCAACACTTCGAAACGGATCTGCGCGCGATTGAAGGTGTGTTGGGCGTTTCCGCCGCGTTCTCTGGGGCGCAGGCAGTGGCGTCGTCTTCCGAGGCACCAAAGCTCGTCCGTAAACTTCGTCTCACTGGCCTGTACGATACTTTTGCGCCGCACATATATTCCTCAGACCTCGTTACCGATGGAAAGCCTGCGCCTGACCTGTTTCTGCACGCAGCCGAACAGATCAGTGCCCGGCCCGACAAATGTGTCGTACTCGAAGACAGCGTGAATGGTGTGACAGCCGCGCGCGCCGCCGGGATGACAGCGTGGGGCTTTACGGGCGGTGGTCATGCCGATGCGGGGCTTGGCGACCGGCTCAGGGCGGCGGGCGCGCAGGATGTGTTTGCGTCGCATGCGGAGATATCTGCAGCGCTTGCCAGCTGACCCTTTCAGGCTTTCGGGAAAACGTCACGCAGGGATGCCCAATCCGCTTCGTGTGAGCCGTGAAAATTCGGCTTACTCTCATCTGTCAGCCGACCACGCGGCGGGGTATAGCTGTCGATCTGGCGAACCGGATTTTCGCGCCACTGAATGTTCACGGCCCAGAGTTTCGGGAAGAAGTATAGCGTTGAATAAGGCAAATGGTCGTGGATCCACCAGGCCAGTTTCTGCCAGTCCCCTTCTGCGTGGAAAGCATCGTAGAAGGCTGGAATAACGACGCAGGCGGTTGCACCCATGTTTCCTTCGGCATCCCGCCGGTCCCAGATATGATGGCCGTAATTGCTTTCGTTCGAGGCGCAATTGTAGCCCTTCTTCTTGTCCCGCTGCATCTGGTTGCCAAATCCATTCACTTCAGCAGAGCGATAGGCGGACCGGATGGCGATGCGCCCGAAAACGTCCTGCAAGGGTTCCAGCAATTCCGTGCAGAGCTTCGTGCCGGCGGTAATGGCAAGGTCCGGATCATCGGGAACGTTCGAGAAGCCGTGAAGCGCGGCGATATCCGAATACAGGAAGTCGCGCATGAAGAAAGAGCGTGACAAGCGCGCACGTCCAAACTCCGCAAGTGCATCGACGCTGGACGGCCTTCTCATGGTCGTTTCCAGTCGCCGCTCGGGACGTTAGTCCTTGTCGCTGACATCAGCTGCGACCACTTCGTACATTTCCGGCGTGCATGTGCCCTCGGTGATCTGATCGCGTTTCAGCGTGAGTGTCTCTCCGACTTCCGGCAGCGTGCCCAAGTAGGAGGCCGGGACCCACAATTCTCCCTCGGGCCCATCGAACAAAGCGCCGTCTTCATCGACTTCGGTCACCGTTGCCGAGATGATTGTGGTTTCATAGCTGCACGGTCCGCCTACGATTGGAGGCGTAGGCTCACAGGCGATCAGCGGCGCGATGAGCGCGATGGCGGCAAGGTGTGTACGCATTTATGTCTCCCGCATTGGTCTGTGGACGCTACAGCGATCCGGCGGGAAGGCAACTGGGAACCCGATCAGGAATTGATGACGCGACCGGGGTTCATGATCTTGTTTGGGTCTAGCGCATGTTTGATGGCACGCATCATTTCGGTGGCTGCCTTCGGACGAATGCGTTCCAGTTCATCACGTTTCAGCCGCCCAACACCGTGTTCGGCGCTAATGGATCCGTCGAAGCTCATGACCTGATCATAGATGATACGAAAGATTGCTTCATCCTGACCACGTAGAACTGGGCGCTCTGCGCTGGCTGGCTCGCAAACAGAATAATGGAGATTGCCATCGCCGACATGACCGAAGATCACAAACTCCGCTGAAGGCACCTTTTCCAGAACAGCCGCGTTGCAAGCATCGATAAATTCGGGAATGCGGCTGACCGGTACGGAGATGTCCTGGTTCAGCGCGGTGCCATATGCTCGTTTCGACAGGGGGATTGTCTCGCGGATGTGCCAGAAGCTTTCGGCTTGCGCGACGCTTTCGGCAATGACGGCATCCTGCACAAGTTCGCTCTCATATGCTGAGGCGAGTGCGCCTTCGAGAACGTCGCGGGCATGTTCGGCGCGCGACATGGAAACTTCGATCAGCACGCGCCAAGGCAAATCAGATGGAAGTGGGTCGCGCGTGTCCGGCACGTCTGCCTGTACCATGGCGACGGCATTGGCGGGGATGATCTCGAAGCTCGTAACCGTATCGCCGGCATGGTCGCGAACCATTGCGAGCAGTTTCACGACGTCGCTTGCTGTTGTGCAGGTGACCCAGGCGCTCGCGCGCTGAACCTTGGGAAACAGTTTCAGGGTCGCAGCCGTGATGATACCGAGCGTACCTTCTGCGCCAGCAAACAAGTGTTTCAGATCGTAGCCCGTATTGTTCTTGCGCAGGCCCGACAGGCCGTTCCAGATATCTCCATTCGGCAGCACGACTTCGAGGCCAAGGATCAGGTCGCGCATCATGCCATAGCGCAGCACCGCGACCCCGCCAGCATTGGTCGAAATCAGGCCGCCAATCGTGGCGGTGCCTTCCGAGCCGAGTGAAAGCGGGAACAAGCGCTGGGCGTCGTCGGCCGCTTGCTGCGCCACGACAAGGGGGGCGCCAGCCTCGATCACGAGCGAATTGTTGAACGCATCGAGTGCACGTACCGCATTCATCCGTTGCATCGACACACAGATTTCGCCATGCGGCGTGCCCGCATCAACCAGGCCGGTATTGCCGCCCTGAGGTGTGATCGCGACGCCATATTCATTGCAAAGTCGCACCAGTGCAGCGGTCTCTTCCGTTGTGGCGGGCTTTGCGAGGAAAGGCGTCTCGCCCTTGTAGGTGCCGCGCCAGGGCGACGACACTTTGGCGAGTTCTTCCGCCGCCATGCTCCACCCCCTCGGGCCGAGCAGGTTTTGGGCGGCGGTCAGGAAGTCCGGGCTAAGCTCTGTCATTGGGTAAACCTACTCATTTCCTGCGCGATTTCGAGTTTGTTGCTTCCATCAGTCATCTCGGTGCGCGGCCCGAGCGAGACGATCATTGATGGCTTCGCCAAGCCCCTCATTCGGAATGTGCGCGACGGCGATGCGGTCGGCCTCTGCATCCAGTTGCCTCAGCATGGCGAACAGGTTTGCAGCAGCCTCGGTCAGGTTGCCAGATGGCGAGAGGTTGAGCCCATTTGCCTCATCCGGGCCGAAACCCAGCCAGGCTTCCCCTGCTTCGGGGGCGCTCGCATTGAGACGCAACCGGGCATTGGGTGCATAGTGGCTTTTCAGTTGCCCAGGGGCAGAGATGCCATCGCCCTCATCTGCACGAGCGAGTGACGTGCCAAGGACTGCTTCGAGGGCGGAGGTTTCGACCGTGCCGGCTCGCAGGAGTGTTGGCTGGTCACCGATAAATGAGACAATGGTGGATTCGATGCCCTGCGTGCACGGCCCACCGTCGAGGATCAGGTCGACCTTGCCGTCGAGATCGGCTTTGACGTGTTCGGCCAGTGTCGGGCTGATATGTCCGGACCGGTTGGCCGACGGGGCGACAACCGGACGACCGAAACCCGCGATCAGGCTACGCGCGCCGGGATGGGCCGGCATGCGGATGGCAATTGTATCGAGGCCAGACCGGGCCAGGTCGCAAACCGTCCCGGTCGAAGCAACGGGCAGTACCAAAGTAAGCGGACCAGGCCAGAACGCATGTGCGAGTTTGAACGCTGCGTCACAAAATACGGCTTCGGCTTGCGCCATTTCCAGTGAAGCAACATGCGCGATCAGGGGGTTGAAGCTGGGACGCCCCTTGGCTGTGTATAGTCGTGCCACCGCGTCAGGGTTTGATGCATCGCAGGCGAGCCCGTAGACGGTCTCGGTCGGCATGGCGACGAGCCCGCCCTTGCGCAGGAAGCTGGCAGCCAGTTGGAGTGTGCTGGATTCGATAGGAGCGATGGCAGTCATGCGCGCGGGCTTAGCATTCGCGTCGCGGCCCCGGAAGCCACCAGCGCATTATTTGCGCGTGGCGGTTCCCGTTACGGAGATTGTGATTTCATCGCCAACCCAGCTTCCGGAGGGATCAGAGTCCTGGCCGAGATTGAAGGCTCTGCGACTCATGACCGCTTTTCCAGCCAGCATCGCGGTGTCGCCATCGATTTCAAGCGTGAAGTCGAGCGGCACCGTGATCAGCTCGGACTTCAGCGATATTGCAGCATCTGCGCTATAGCCTGTGTCTGTTTCGCTGAAGTTGCTCAGGCTGATCTGGGCGTCAGGATAGGTGGTCGTGTCGAACCATTCCGGGCCCTTCAGGCTGTCATTGTAGAGCTTCTTGCCAGCATCGGCAGTAGCTGTCTGGACCGTTACGAGCACACGAGACTCATCGAGCGCTTCTGGATGGAATTCCACATCTGCTGACCAATCGTCAAAGGTGCCGGTGAATTCGGCTCCATCATACATACCCGTGAACCGAATTTCAGAAGTGTCGTAAACGACATCCCAATTTGCTTCGATGGTTTCGTCTGCGGGGGCGACGGCCTCGTCAGTTTGCGGTGTGGCGCTGCTGGATTGACCTGAGCCCGCAATCGGTATGATCGCGATGAGGGCAAAGGCAATGATCGCCGTTCCGAAGGCGCGGACATATCCTCGTGCGGTGGGGGGTGTCGCAGGCTTTCCGAACAAGCCAGGCAACATCTTCTTCAATACTCCGTCTTCAGCAGCGAATTCATGCTTCACCGCGCCGGCCACATGCAGGCCTAGCAGGATGATCAGAATCCAAGCGCCTTTGGAATGGATGTTCTCGATGATGACGTGCGCAATATCTCCGCGCAGGAAATCCGGCGCTGGCAAGTGTGGCCAGCTGACCGTCTCAAACAAGACGGTCGGCACCTTGAATTTGGAGGTGGAGACAAGCAGCCATCCTGCCAGGGGCAGAATGATCATCAGTCCATAGAATGCCATGTGGACAAGATGAGACGCCAGCTTTTCATAGGCTGGCATCTCTTCCGGAAGTGGCGGTGGCGGGTTCATGACTCGCCAGATCACCCGGACCAAGGTGAGGAACAGAAGCAGGATCCCGATCGATTTGTGAAGCTGAAAGCGTACTTCGTTGTCGTCCATGTTCCAGCCGAGCCAGATCATGAACAGAAGAAGGGCTGCCATCACCCAGTGAAGGGTGATGGCGACGATCGTGTAACGAGACGTTTCAGTCTTCATGTCGAGGATGTTCCTGTCTTATTCGGCAGCTTTGGCGAATTCCGCCTCGATGGTCAGGTGGATCGTGTCACCCAGGTTTGGCACCATTTTCGACAGGCCGAATTCGGAACGATTGAGTGAGCCGGTGGCGGAGAAGCCGATTTTTGGCTGTTCCGGGGCCCAAGGGAAGGTCGCGGTGCCGTTGTAAGTAACATCCAGCGTCACTGGCTTGGTCACGCCAAGGAAGGTCAGATCGCCTGTGACAGTGCCGGTGGTCGGGCCGGTTGTTGTGATTTCTGTCGAGGTGAAGGTGATCTCGGGATATTCGCCTGCGTTGAAATAGGTTGGATCCTGCGCGATTTCTTCATCGAACGTGTCGTACGGCGAATCGGCGTGCGTCGCTTTGAAGTCGCCCGGATAGTCTGTTTCGACCGATGTCGGGTCGACCGTGACGGTCAGCGATGTGGCGGACGCGTCATCAGGATTGAACTCCAGTGTGGCATCCATCTTGGTGAAGCGGGCGGTATAGTTGGACAGGCCGAAATGATTCACCGTCCAGACAAGCGACGCATGCGTCGGATCGAGCACATACGTGCCGGCCGGAGCCATTTCCGGGGCCGGTGCGGTCTCTTCTGCAGCCGGAGCAGCTGTTTCACTTGTCTCATTGGCCGGCGTCTGGGCCTCTGCTGCAGGGGCGGTGGTCTCGGCGGCGCCGCAAGCGGCGAGCGCGAGGACGGAAGCGGAAAGTAGGATTTTGCGCATATTCGTGTCTCCTGGACATCTATGGGTTCGGTTCAGGTGATTATAGGGCGCAGTTGGCGTGGCACCATCCCCGCGCTAAATGCTCTTCGGGATATAACCTATTCGGATTCTGGGAGAAATACATGGCCTATGACGCTCCGCTCAACGATATGGCGTTCGCGCTCCAGTCCGTTGCGGGCCTGTCCCGATTGGAAGGGCTGGAGGCATTCGGCAATTATGACCCCGAGCTGATCACGCCGATCCTGGAAGAAGCCAACAAGCTGGCACGTGATGTATTGGCGCCGCTCAATGCATCTGGCGACGCGCACGGTGCCGTACTGACCGAGGATGGGGTGAAGGCCGCGCCGGGATTTGCTGATGCCTACGCCCAATTCCGGGAGGGTGGATGGATGGGCCTGTCGGCGCCAGAGGAATGGGGCGGGCAGGGCCTGCCGAAGGCGCTCGCCTTGGCGGTCATGGAAATGTTCCACGCGGCCAACATGTCGTTCGGGCTCTGCCCTATGCTCAGCTTCGGCGCAGTTGAGGCCCTGCTGGCGCACGGCACAGATGACCAGAAGCAGGCATATCTTCCCAACCTCGTGGCCGGCAATTGGACCGGCACCATGAATTTGACGGAGCCGCAGGCCGGTTCGGATGTTGGCGCGCTCAAGACAAGAGCCGTGCCGAAGGAAGATGGCAGCTACGCCATCAGTGGGCAGAAGATATTCATCACATGGGGCGATCATGATGTCGCCGAGAACATCATACACCTGGTCCTGGCGCGCTTGCCGGATGCGCCCGCAGGTTCGCGCGGCATCTCTCTTTTCATCGTGCCGAAGTTTATGGTTGAAGCGGATGGTAGCCTTGGCGCACGCAATGCCGTCAAATGTATCGGTCTTGAAAAGAAGATGGGCATCCACGCCTCGCCGACCTGTGTGATGGAATATGATGGCGCGACCGGATGGCTGATCGGTCAGGAGAACAAGGGCTTGGCCTGCATGTTCACCATGATGAATTCCGCACGCCTGAATGTCGGCCTTGAGGGAGTTGCTGTGGGCGAGGCGGCCTACCAGACGGCACTCGAATATGCGCAGGAGCGCAAGCAAGGCAAGGCACCGGGCATTGAGGGCCCCGCTCCAATCCTGCACCATGCGGACGTGCGCCGTACCCTGACGACCATGCGCGCTCGCGTCGCTGCAGCGCGTTCGATCTGTTATGCCTGTGGGGTCGCCGCAGACCTCGCCGAGGCGTCCCCGGATCAAACCACACGCGCTGCTGCAAAGATGCGGGAAGACCTGCTGACGCCAATTGCCAAGGCATGGTGCACGGATATGGGCGTCGATGTGGCGAGCCTTGGTGTGCAAATACATGGCGGCATGGGCTTTATGGGTGAGACACTCGCAGGCCAACTTTATCGCGACTCCCGGATTGCCCCGATCTATGAAGGCACGAATGGCATTCAGGCCATCGACCTTGTCGGGCGTAAACTGACCGGCACGAATGGTGAGTCCATGCGAGTGATGCTGGGTGAGGTCGAGGCGACGGCGGCAGATGCCCGCGCGACCAATGACCCACAGCTTGTGCAGATTGCAGACCGGTTGCGCGCTGGCGCCGAAGCCCTGCGCGAAGCCAGCGACTGGATGCTGGAAGCGATGAAGGATCGCGATCAGGACAAAGCGCTTGCGGGCGCGACGGCCTATCTCGCGCTGGCGGGAGACGTGATTGGCGGGCACTTCCTGACGCGGGCAGCTGTTGCTGCACGCGGTGAGGAAGGCAGCTTCCGGGCACGCCAACTGGCACTTGCGGGCTTCTTTTCCGAGACTGTTCTGGCCACCGCGCCGGGCCGTGTCTCCGGCATCACCGAAGGCGGTTCCCCTTTCCTCGACAATAGCGAAGCTCTGTTCGGTATCGCGTGAGTTCGGCTCAGGCGCTGAGCTTCGGCAAGGCGATCAGGCACAGGACCGAGGCGCAGGAGACTGCTGTCCCAATCGCCGCAAGTGGTACCATGCCAAATGTGACGAACGGCGCGGCGATGGCGGTGCCGGCAGCCGTCGTGGAAAGGATGGCCACGAGGACGAGTGCCGACCCGCGCGCATCATCTCCGCGCGCAGCGACAACCGCGCGATAGAAACCGGGAGGTCCCCGAAAGCCGAGGCCGAGATTGACCGGCACAAACAGGGCGGCGAGCATCAGTGGTGCTGTCCCACCCAACAGTGCGTAAATCAGAATACCAGCCAGGCCTGCGGCGGACATAGTCGATCCGAACAGGATCATCGGTTCAGGTTCGAACCGTGCGGACAGCTTGCCGGCAAAGTTCGATCCTGCAATGAAGAACGCAATCCCTGTAACCTGCATGATGATGAAGTCGCCCAGGTCGCCGCCAAGGCCCTTGGTGATCATGGCCGGTGCGCCGAACACAAAGATAAGCAGTCCGGCGAGTGTGAAGGCCTGACTCAGGGCATAGCGCAGGAAGACCGGATTGATCACGTGGCGCAGATAGCTGCCCGGCGCCCGCGTCGACGGCGGCGCGGGCAGGCGATGACGCAGCATGGCGACGAGCGCTGCAACGCCTAGACTCAAGATACCCAGGGCGAGAAAAGAGCTTTTCCAGCCGAATGCCAGCAGCAGCCAGACGCCGAGCACGGGGGCAAGGGCAGGGATCAAGGATTCTATGCTGGCCATGAAGCCAAGTGCGCCAACGGCTTTCTCCTCGGAAAACATGGCGCGGATCATGCCTGGAGCAAACACAGCTGCGGCAGATCCGGTCAGACCTTGCAAGAACCGCAGTCCAACCAGAACGGACAGGGACGGCGCGGCCATGCAGGCGAACGAGACCAGCGCATAGGCCGCAAGCGAGATGACCAACAGATTGCGCTGGTCGATCCGTGCGCCGAGTTCACCGAAGGCCAGCAGACCGATACAACCACCTGCCACGAAGGCGGCCAGCACCAGCTGCGCCATCGCCTGCGAGCCCCGCAAGGTTTCCGGCAAGGACGGAACGGCAGGTAGGACCAAATCCGTCCCGGCAAGGCCGAGAATGGTCCCGAGCACTAACAGGCCAAAGGCGAGCAGGGGCGCTGCGGTGCGGCGGTCCGTCATTATTCAATCATCTCCGTGCGGGGCGCCCGCCTATGCCGGAAATGCCCCACAATGTCGACTGAATGTTGCGAGGAACGGCCAGCGCCGATATGACGGGCCGCACTATATCAGGAGGCGCGACACGCCATGGCTTGGACCAAAACCTATTCCGGCGACGAGCCTTTGCGGATCAACAAATGGCTGGCGCTGGAAGGCGTGTGCTCACGCCGCGAGGCGGACTCCCTGATTGAGCAGGGTCTGGTGAAAGTCGACGGCGAGAAAGCGATCTCGGGCCAGAAGATCGAGACCGGTCAGACGTTGGATCTGGCGCAGAAGGCTGCACGTCGGCTCGATAATCAGCTTTCCATCCTGTTCCACAAACCGATCAGTATTGTTTCGGGCACGCCGGAGGGCGATGAAATTCCCGCTGTGCGGCTCATCTCAGGCGATAGCCTTTCGGGAAAAAGTCATGCCATTCCGGGGCGCTATAACAAGCTCGCGCCCCTCGGGCGTCTGGACAAGGATTCCCGCGGTTTGTTGATCATGTCTGAAGACGGCGTGTTGGCAAAGGCCGTGATTGGGCCGGAGAGCCAGCTCGACAAGGAATATCTGGTCAAGGTGAAGGGCGATGTTACGCCCGACAAGCTGGGCAAGTTGCGTCATGGTCTCGAGCTGGATGGTCGCCAGCTGAAACCTGCCATCGTCGAACAAGTGAAACAGCAGGAGTTGAAATTTATCCTGAACGAAGGCCGCAACCGCCAGATCCGGCGTATGTGCCAACTGGTAGAGCTGCATGTTGTGGACCTGATGCGTGTGCGTGTTGGGCCGCTGGAGCTTGCAGGTTTGCCGGAAGGCAAGTGGCGCCCGATCAGTGGCCGTGAACGCGAAGCCTTGCTGAGAGGTGACATGCCCCGTCCCCGCAAGCCGCGACCGGAGCGGCCGGAGCGCTCAGATCGGGCAGAACGGAGTGGGCGTCCGGATCGTCCCGCGCGGGCTGAACGTCCCGAACGGTCAGGCAAGCCAGACCGGCGCCCTGACAGGACCGCCCCCCGCTCAGGCGGGAAGCCGGGACCGGCCTCTGGAGAGAAAACAGTCTCCCCGCTGAAAGGCGAGAAGTTCAAGCGCACCAAGCTCAAGCCTCGCAAGCGAACACCCATCAAGTGAGGGACCTGGTCATCATCATGGGCGTGGCGGGCAGTGGAAAAACGTCCATTGCCGAAGCCCTCTCCAAGGCCGAGGGTTGGCCGTTTGTGGAAGCGGATGACTACCACTCCGCCGCCAACAAGGAGAAGATGGCCTCCGGCACACCCCTGACCGATGCAGATCGCGCCGACTGGGTGCGCAGCCTGTGCAAAACCCTGACCGACATGCCGGAGGACCGGGTGGTCCTGGCCTGTTCGGCGCTTACGCCCTTTGTCCAGACAGGTCTGCGCGAGCAGAGCGGTCGGACGTGCCTGTTCGTCCTGCTAGACGTGCCCAAAGATGAGCTTGGGCAGCGGATTTCCTCGCGCGCCGACCATTTCATGCCGGTCTCCCTGCTCGACAGCCAACTGGCCGCGCTGGTCCCGCCGGAAGACGTTATCCGGGTCGACGGTATGGCAGCTCCAATCGCTCTGGTTGAGGATATTCGTACGCGTCTTGCTGTGGCATGACCTTGCGGTACGGCTCGACGGACGCAAGAAGCTGCGTATCCTCCTGACATGGATGGTACAGAAATCAGCAAGCCGACACGGCCGCGCCTTGATTATCCGCATGGACAATCGGCGCCCGCTCCCGGCGAAATCAGGGAGATAGCGCCCGGCCTGTTCTGGCTGGCTATGCCTCTGCATTTCTCTCTCAAATTCATCAATGTCTGGCTGATCGACGATGGCGATAGCTGGACTATTGTTGACACCGGGATTCCGTATGATGAGACGCGTGACGTCTGGCGAAAATTGTTGGCTGATCGGGTCAGTGAGCAGAAGCCTCTCAAGCGGGTTATCGTCACCCACATGCACCCCGATCATATCGGAACGGCTGGATGGCTCTGTCACAAATGGGGCGCTGAGCTGTGGATGACTCGTCTGGAATATACAACGTGCCGGATGCTGGTATCTGACACCGGGCGCAGTGCGCCAAAGGCTGGTTTGGACTTCTATTTGCGTGCCGGCTGGAACAAGACCCAGCTCGACCAGTACAAGGAAAAGTTCGGCGGGTTTGGAAAAGGTGTCATGCCGTTGCCGGATTCCTACCGCCGCCTTGTTGACGGCGATACTTTCGAAATGGGCTGTCAGGAATGGGAAGTCATCACCGGCAGTGGGCATTCGCCCGAGCATGCATGTCTTTATAGTCGCGATCTCAATATTCTGATCTCAGGTGACCAGATTCTGCCGCGGATCTCTTCCAACATATCCGTCCACCCGACTGAGCCTGCGGCGAATCCATTGCTCGACTGGCTCGAAAGCTGTGAAAAGTTGAAACAGCGGCTGCCGGAAGACGTGCTTGTCCTGCCAGCTCATAATGAGCCCTTTACCGGAGCCCACAAACGGCTGCAGCACTTGATTGACGGTCATCATGTGGGGCTCGCAAGATTGCTTCAGAGGTTGGAGCGTGGGCCCATGAAGGCAGTGGATACGTTCACCACGCTGTTCGGCCGCGCGATTTCCGACGACGAGGTCAGCATGGCCACGGGTGAGGCATTGGCGCATCTCAACTATCTCATTTATCGGGGTGATGTGTCTGTGACACGGAATGAAACCGGAATAGACCTGTACAGCCTGAGCTAAGGCGGGCATTCCCGGCTTTTGCAGCAGCGGAGGCGTTTTCGTCTTCGCAATCAGGACTTCTTTCGTCTAAACAGATCAAACGTCACGAAGACGATGGATGAGGTCCCCATGGCATCAGATGGTAACACTGCGGCGAACGATGAAGTCGCCGAGGCGCCAGGCCTTGGCGCCAAGCTCAAACAAGAGCTTCGTGAATGGGGCGCTACGCTCGCCGTCTTTGTACCCGTGTTTCTGCTGTTCTCGGGGCTCGCCTACGAGCAGCGCGTGATTCCCTCTGAAAGCATGGTCCCGACGCTACAGGTGACCGACCGGGTCGCTGTGGCAAAATTCGCCTATGGCTATGACCGCTATTCTCTGCCGTTTTCGATGGGGCGCTTCATTCCGTTGCCCGAGGGCCGGATTTTTGCCAGCACACCCAAGCGCGGCGATGTGGTTGTGTTCGAGCATCCGCATACGGGCCGCGTCATGATCAAGCGTCTGATTGGTCTGCCAGGCGATCAGATCCAGCTGATTGGCGAGCAGCTCTATCTGAATGGCGAAGCGGTTGAGAGCGAATACCTGCGCACCATCCGTTACGTTCCGCACAATGCCGTGGCGATCGATATCGCGCATGAATGGCAGGAAACGATTGGCGACAAGACGTGGATCACTCACCGGCAGGAAAAAGGTGGACGGGGCGACAATACCGACCTGTTCATCGTGCCGGAAGGGCATGTCTTCATGATGGGTGATAATCGGGACAATTCGCTCGACAGTCGCTTTCCAAGTGGGCACTGCCCGGCCATAGAGGGCGTAATTGACCGGGCGGGCTGTCAGCCGCGCGTGCCTGCGGATGTGGCATCAATTGGTTTCGTGCCGATGGATCACATGATTGGTCGCGCAGAAACGGTCCTCGTCACCTTCCACAAATGCAAGCTGCAGGACGAAGAACCCTGCCGCAAGCGTGTCTGGAAGGGGCTCTGAGCCCTTCGAATTTCACAACCTGACAAGTGAATGGGTGTACAAACGCGCCTTGCCGGGCGGGGGCAACCCCGTTAGGGCAATTTTGGAACAATGGTCACGGGGCCAGCAACAACGAGTATGATTTGTATGGCGATGCCAGACACGACATCGACAGACCGGAAGCGCGGTCCCATCATCATTTCGCGTCACGGTCGCCCGGCCCTCGACCGCACGGCGGGCCCGCGACTGAACTGGAAACAGTATCGCGACTGGTGGGAACGTTACGAGATTGGCCCTCTGGCCGATGACCAGACGCCGCCGGACGGCCTGGTCAAATCGGTGGCCGATGCTGACATTGTATTTGCTTCTGCGCGCCTGCGTGCCCAGCAGACCGCTGCACGTGCGGCGCCGCACATGCAGGCACTGTTTGACCCGGTATTCAATGAGGCGCCATTGCCTCCTCCCCTTCTGCCGGGTGTGCGTTATCTGCCGAAAACGTGGAATATTCTCGCCCGTGCTGCTTGGCTGAACGGACATGCGCTGGATGGCGAAAGCGTGAAGCAGGCGCGTCAGCGCGCCGCTGCCGCCGCGTCTAAGCTCGACGAGGCGTCCAGTGAGGGCAAGGTCTATCTGGCGGCCCATGGCTGGTTCAATCGAATGCTGCGTCCGGAAATGAAGAAGCTGGGCTGGAAGTGTTCGTATGACGGCGGCGACGCATATTGGAGCTACCGCATCTACGAATACCGGTAAATCTGGTCGGGAAGTGGTTGTGGACCTCAGGTCGCCGCTCTAGTGTCACGGAAATTTCAAGGAAGATGAGGCCGAAGAATGGCTGATGCGAAAGAGAAACCAGTCGACAAGCTTACCTTCGAGGAGGCATTGGCCGAACTCGAAATCATCGTCCGCCAACTGGAAGCAGGCGAAGTCGAGCTGGAGAAATCCATCGCGATTTATGAACGCGGCGCGGCGCTGAAAGCGCACTGTGAATCCCGTCTGAAATCCGCCGAGCTGAAGGTTGAGCAGATTGTCCAAGGGGCCAATGGGCCGACCACAGAGTCCGCCAATTTCGACTAAAGGGGCCTCGATATGGGCGAGGCCCAAGAGTTCGAACAGCGCCTGAAAGAGGTGGCCGACCGGATTACCGTTGCGCTTGACCAGCTGATCCCGCCTGCAGGCGGCCCGGAAGCCAATTTGATGCGCGCGATGCGCCATGCCGCTCTGGCCAATGGCAAGCGTATGCGGCCTTTCTTCCTGCTGGAAACGGGCGCGATGTTCGATGCGCCCGAGAAGACCTTGCTGCGCGCTGCCGCGGCGCTTGAATGCGTACATTGCTATTCACTCGTCCATGATGACCTTCCCTGCATGGATGATGATGATTTCCGGCGTGGCCAGCCGACTGTTCACAAGGCTTTTGATGAAGCGACTGCGGTGTTGGCCGGAGACGCGCTGCTGACATTGGCCTTCAAGATCCTGGCATCAACCGAGACCCATGATGATGCATCCGTAAGGGCCATGCTGATCGAGCGGCTTGCCGATGCATCCGGCGCGCGCGGCATGGTCGGCGGCCAGATGATCGACATGTTGGAATCTGACAGCCCGCGGGATTTGAACACAATCACACGCATGCAACGCCTCAAAACGGGCGCGCTGATTTCCTACGCGACAGAAGCGGCGGCGATTGTCGGTCGCGCCCGGGAAGCTGAACGCAACGCACTGGCGGGCTTCTCCAATGATCTTGGCTTGGCCTACCAGATTGCTGATGATTTGCTCGATGCGACCGGCAGCGAGGACAGCGCTGGAAAGCCCCTACGCACTGACGAGGCGGCAGGAAAAGCGAATTTTGTGACCATTCTTGGCATTGAGGGCGCACGCCAGCGGGTGCGCATTCTCGCCGCACAGGCGAAGGAACACCTCGCAATTTTCCGCGAAAAGGCCCATATACTGCTGCAATCAGTCGATTTTGTGCTCGATAGAACGCATTAAGGTCTGGTCAGAATAACAATTCAAAGATCGAGCTTAAACTGGAATGACCGACGCCCGCCCCAATCGTTTGCTGGATGCAATCAATTCTCCTGCCGACCTTAAAGGCCGCTCGCGGGCGGAATTGAAACAACTCGCAGATGAAGTGCGCGACGAAGTCATCGATGTGGTTTCGGTTACGGGTGGCCACCTGGGGTCGGGGCTGGGTGTCGTGGAGTTGACGCTCGCGATCCATTCCGTTTTCGATACACCGGCAGACAAGCTGATCTTCGATGTCGGCCACCAATGCTATCCGCACAAGATCCTGACAGAGCGTCGCGACCAGATGCGCACACTGCGACAGCCTGGCGGCCTGTCAGGCTTCACGAAACGTGCCGAGAGCGAATACGACCCGTTTGGCGCTGCGCACGCATCCACCTCCATTTCTGCGGGACATGGCTTTGCGAAGGCGCGCGACCTGCAAGGCGGCGACACGCATGTTGTCTGCGTGATTGGTGACGGATCCATGTCTGCTGGCATGGCCTATGAGGCCATGAACAATGCCGGCGCGGACAAATCCCGCCTGATCGTAATCCTGAACGATAATGACATGTCGATTGCGCCTCCGGTCGGCGCGATGAGCAATTACTTGTCTAAACTCGTATCTTCGCGGCCCTATCGCGGTTTGCGTCGGATCGCCAAAAAAGTGGTCACGCCCATCGGGCTGGAAAGTCCGGCCAGGCGCGCGGAGGAGTATTTGCGCGGCTTTGCCATGGGCGGCACGCTGTTCGAGGAACTCGGCTTCTATTATGTCGGGCCGATCGATGGTCACGATCTCGATACGCTTCTCCCGGTTCTCGAGAATGTGAAAGCGATGAAGGACGGCCCGATCCTGATCCACGTCGTTACCCAAAAGGGCAAAGGCTATGCGCCGGCCGAAAATTCGGCGGACAAATATCACGGGGTCTCGAAGTTCTCCGTAATCACCGGCGAGCAATCGAAGCCAAAACCCAAGGCGCCAAATTACCAGAAAGTGTTTGGCCAGACCTTGGCGAAACTCGGAGAAACTGACGACAAGATTTGCGCGATCACGGCTGCCATGCCGTCCGGCACATCGACCGACATTTTCGCCAAGAAATTCCCGGACCGCCATTTCGATGTGGGCATTGCCGAACAGCATGCTGTGACGTTCGCCGCCGGCCTTGCGGCAGACGGCATGAAACCGTTCGCGGCGATCTATTCTACCTTCCTGCAGCGCGGCTACGATCAGGTCGTGCATGATGTGGCGATCCAGAAATTGCCGGTCCGGTTTGCGATCGACCGCGCAGGCCTTGTTGGCGCTGATGGCGCAACGCATGCGGGCAGCTTTGATATCGGATATCTTGGTGCATTGCCGGGCATGATATGTATGGCAGCTGCAGACGAAGCAGAACTCGCTCGCATGGTTGTGACCTCGGCGCAGATCGATGATGGCCCATCCACCTTTCGCTATCCGCGTGGTGAAGGCACCGGCGCGGCTGTTCCGGAGAACCCCGAGCCGCTCGAAATCGGCAAGGGACGGATCGTTCGCGAAGGCACGACGATTGCGATACTGTCTTACGGCACGCGCTTGGGCGAAGCTGAAAAGGCTGCTGAAATGCTGGCTGCGCAGGGCTTGTCTGCCACGGTTGCGGATGCGCGCTTTGCCAAGCCGCTGGACGCCGAACTGGTCGAACGATTGGCGCGCGAGCATGAGGTTCTGGTCACTATCGAAGAAGGTGCGACGGGCGGCTTCGGCAGCTTTGTGCTGGAACACCTGGCCCGCGTAGGCGCGCTCGACAATGGCCTGAAAATCCGCCCAATGACGCTGCCAGATGTCTTCCAAGATCAGGATAGCCCATACCAGATGTATGAAACGGCTGGCCTTAATGCCCGTCACATTGCCGCCAAGGCGATTGAAGCTCTGGGCCGCGGTGACATTGCCGAGATCAACCGGTTGGCCCGGGCCTGATATCTATCTGAAAAGCAATTTGCGGCGCACGGCGAACCGGTCTTATGTGCCGCGCATGAGACGCTTTCCATTCTATACTTCGATCAGCGCCGCGCTATTGCTGGCTGCCTGCGCCACTGCGCCGGAAGCAGCCGATACAGGGCCGCCACCGGAAACGGTCATTGCGCAGGCATTGGCGGATTCTAACCCGTACGACGCCGAAGCGATGTTAAGCGAATTGCTCGCTCGCAACTCGCTGACGGCCGAGCAACGCGTCCAGGCTTTGTATCATCGGGGCAGCTTGCGCCGACAGGCGGCAGATAATCGGCTGGGCGCGATTGAAGATTTCGAAGCCCTGTTGGAGATCGCGCCGGATCACGCCCTTGCGGCGAATGCACGAACGGAACTCGATTATGTCCGCACCGATGTAGAGCAAATCAAGGTGTCGATGAACCGGTTCCTTACGCTCGCTCAATGGTTTGACGGAACTTGGACTTTGGGTGGCCATGAAGAGGCCGTTGCGCGCTATCGATCGTCAGGCTTGCCGCCGACCCCTGAGCAGGTCGAAACACTGGTCGCCGCAGGCTATATCTGTGAGGCAGGCGAGTCGGATGTCCGCTTGCACGAGTTCGGTGAAGACCGGGATGATCTCATCGGGCTGGAATGGTGTGCAGACCTGACCAGTTGAAAGGTCACATAAAATCCACATTACCGCCCTGTCAGCGCACGCCTTGAGCGACTACGACTAGGCACTGAATTTCTTCTGTTCCCTGTTGGAGATGTCCCATGATTCGTTCCGGCCTAATCGCTGCTGCTTCCGCTCTGGCACTTGCAGCTTGTTCTTCCACGTCCGGCTCGACCGAGGCAACGGGTGCCACAGTCGCACCAATGACTGAAACCATGTCCAGCTACGCGCTGGCGATGACCACGGTTGAGGGTCTGGAGGAGGCTGGCAACACTCAGACCGCCATCGACCGCCTGACCCAGCTTTCAGGCGATCCAGAACTGTCGCGAGAGCAACTTGCCGAGACACTCCTGCGCCGCGGCGAGCTGCGTGCCAGCCATTCAGGCTATGATGTCATGGGCGCGATCGAGGATTTCGAAGAAATCGTGAACACGCTCGACGATACAGCGGTGTATGCCAAGGCAGTGCCTGCGCTCGCGACGGCGCGTGGCAAGGCAGATTCGCTGATGACGGTGTTGAACCAGCCCGAAACCACTCGCCAGCAAAAGTTCGATATACTGATGCAACTGGGCCGCCATGAGGATGCTATCGATCTCATGATTGCCAGCGATCTGACGCCTGACAATGAGACACTGATCGCCATGTACCAGATCGGCTATCTCTGTGAGGGCGATGAGCTGACCGGACGCAGCTACGATGCTGTCGAGCCGGATGGCACCAACCACGCGCTGCGTTTTTGCGATTTCGGCAAGTAACCGCTCTTAATCGATCCAGAATTTTTCGCCGTCGATACGACTGTTTCTATTTCGGAACGGGCGTGTCGGCGGCGTACTGCGCTTTGGGACATGATTTTGCCCCCGCTCTCGAAAAATTGTCGGATGAACGGTCAATTTTTCCTTCAATACTTTGGGGTGGCGTGATTGTGTGGACAAAACACACATCCAGAGGAAACCCATGCCTGCAGACACTTTGCCAAACTGGCCCGCCATGTCCATCGCTCAGGCGAATGAGATGCTCGCGGCCGAAGGTTCCCCGCTAGAACTCATGGACGCTGTCATCAATGGCGTCGAAATGAAGATCTACAAGAATGCGCCGCCGACCATTCCACTGGTGCTTCAACTCGCCAGCATGCAATACGCCGACCGTGACTTCATTGTGTATGAAGATGAGCGCGTGACATTTGATGCCCTCGCCCGAGCCGTCATCAAACTCGCTGCCGTCATGCGCGACACGTATGGTATCGAGAAGGGTGACCGCGTCGCCATCGTCATGCGTAACTATCCGCAATGGCCCGTCGCCTTCTTCGCTGCCTCCATGCTTGGCGCCATTGCCACCCCAATGAACTCCTGGTGGACGAGTGACGAGCTCGAATACGGTCTGTCTTTCGCCGGCGTGAAACTCGCCTTCGTTGACCCACAAATCTATGAGCGTGTCAGGACGGAATGGGAAAAGTTGCCGGACCTGAAAAACGTCATCATCGCGCGCGACCCAGAAGGTGAGTATGGCGACCCGCGCGTGTCACGGATGGAAACATATGTTGGCGGGGCCAATGAATGGGCCAATCTGCCAGCAGTGTCGTGGCCAGCTATTGATCTGGAGCCGGAAGACAACGCAACGATCATGTACACGTCGGGAACGACCGGGAAACCAAAGGGCGCATTGGCCACCCATCGCGCGGTTGTTTCCAACATGTTCAATTCCATGACCTGCCAGGCCCGTATGTTCCTGCGCAAGGGCGAACCTGTACCTGAGCCTGATCCAAACGAACAGCGCGCGACCTTGCTGGCGATTCCGTTTTTTCATGCCACAGGGGCTTTCGCGATCCTGATCCCATCCCTGCTGCGCGGCGACAAGATTGTCTCCATGTACAAGTGGGATGCGGGTAAGGCCCTGCCGATCATCGAGGAAGAAAAGGTTACGGCTGTCGGGGGTGTCCCTGCCATTGCCTGGCAATTGCTTGAACATCCGGACAGGGACAAATATGATTTGTCCTCTATCGCCGCTATTTCCTATGGTGGCGCACCGTCGGCGCCGGAGCTTGTCTCGACCATCAAGAAGCGCTTCCCGGATGCGGCCCCTGGCAATGGCTGGGGCATGACGGAAACGTGTGCCACGGCAACGCTGAACATCGGCGAAGACTATGTGAACCGTCCGGGCAGTGCCGGGGCGCCGCCCAAAGCCGTTGAGCTGAAAATCTGCGATCCTGATGGCAATCCTGTGCCACAGGGCGAAGTTGGTGAACTCTGGTGTAAGGGCGCGATGAACTGCAAGGCCTATTGGAACCGACCGGAAGCGACTGCCGAGACTTTCCGCGATGGCTGGGTCGTGACAGGAGACCTTGCGCGTCTGGATGAAGAGGGCTTCCTCTTTCTCGTTGACCGGGCCAAGGACATGCTGATCCGCGGTGGTGAGAACGTCTACTGTATCGAAGTCGAGAATGCCCTTTATGAGCACCCGGCTGTGATGGACGCGGCGGTCGTCGGCATCCCACACAAGATTCTTGGGGAGGAAGTCGGCGCTGTCGTGCAACTGAAACCCGGCATGCATGTTACCGAAGATGAGTTGAGAGCGCATGCCGCCAGTCACCTGGCTGCGTTCAAGGTACCCGTGAAGGTCCTCTTCATGACCGAGCCCCTGCCACGCAACGCGAATGGCAAGATCCTCAAGCCCGTCCTTCGGGAACAGTTCGTCTCATAAGGACCCAAAGCATGACTGCGAAACGACGTATTGGAGACCGGGAGGTTTACCCGGTTGGCCTTGGTTGCATGAACATTACGCATGCGTATGGCCCGCCGATGGATGAGGCGGAAGCCAAGGGCTTGCTCGTGCGCGCGCTGGACCTCGGCTACGACTTTCTCGACACGGCAACGCTCTACGGCTTCGGGCGCAGCGAGGAGCTGATCGGGCAAGCCCTGAAGGATAGGAGGGACAGTTATTTCCTCGCCAGCAAATGTGTGTTGGGGTTTGATGGTGGCCAGCGGACGCTGGACGCGCGGCCGGAAAGCATAAAGGCCGCCTGCGAGGCCAGCCTGAAGCGCCTGCAGACAGACGTGATTGATCTCTACTACATGCACCGACCGGATCCGAATGTGCCGATCGAGGACTCGGTTGGCGCATTGTCTGACCTGATACAAGAAGGCAAAATCCGCATGATCGGATTGTCGGAAATGGGCGAAGCCGATTTGCGCCGCGCGCACGCCGTGCATCCGATAGCCGCTATGCAGAGCGAGTACTCCCTCTGGGTTCGCAACCCGGAAATCGCCATCAAGGCGGCGTGTGAAGAACTGGGCGTGGCGCTCGTGGCCTTCTCGCCCGTGGGGCGCGGCTTCCTTGCCGATCCGCCGGTTGATCCGGCGAAATTCCATGAGTCGGATTTGCGGGGATCCATCTTCCCGCGCTTCACGCCAGAAAACTATGCCCGGAACCTGCCCCTGTTGGACGAGGCACGGGCCTGCGCAAAAGAAGTGGACTGTTCAGTAGCGCAATTGGCGCTCGCCTGGACGCTCGCCAAGGGAGATAACATTCTCCCGATCCCAGGTACGACCAACCTCGCTCATCTTGAAGAGAACTGGCAGGCAGGCAGCGTCCAATTGTCAGAAGATATGGTTGCGCGGCTGGATGCATTCTTCTTGCCGGAGAAAGCCGTTGGTCCACGCTATAACCGTTTGGGGCAGGCGGTCGTAACCACGGAAATGTATCCCTTCGAGCAAACCCGATGACAAATGGGACTGATGGGGACTACCCAAAGTCCGAAAGCGGCAAACCAGTCGCTCTGGAGGCGCGTGGCACCGAAGGAGACGGTCGGCGGTACTCGCCATCTGTTGCGCGCAATCGCGACCCGATCCTCAGCGTGTTTCGTAACCATGTCTGTAAAGGCGGGCACGTTCTCGAGGTCGCTTCCGGCACTGGCGAGCATGGGGCTTACCTGACCCAGGCGCTTGGCGACCTCTACTGGACTTATTCCGACATTGATGCGGAGAGCCGCGCCAGCCAGAAGGCATGGAGAGACGCCAGTTCGCATGATCGACTGGCGGGGCCTGTCGTCGTAGACGCTTCCAAAGGTCAGTGGGGAGACGTGGAACGGCCCGGCTATTGGGACGCCATAGTCTCAATCAACATGATTCATATTGCGCCTTTCGAGGCTGCGTTCGGCCTCATTGCGGGCGCTGGCAGACTTTTGAAGCCCGGCGGAAAGCTGTTCCTGTACGGACCCTTTGCGCGGAACGGCGAGATCGCACCGTCCAACGCGGCATTCACCGAGAGCCTGCAATCGCGAGATTCCGCTTGGGGAGTCCGCGACCTGGATCGTCAGATCATCCCGCTGGCCGAAGAAGTTGGTCTGTCCGTCGCGAAAATCATCGAGATGCCGGCCAACAATCTGAGCGTCATATTCCAGCGTCAGGCCTGATCACTCCCGCCAAAACGTTCGGTCCATTCTTCGACCTGGCTGTCTTCGATCTTCTGGAACAACACGTCCGGCGGAGATATCTCCATGCCCGGCGGCAGGCTGTTCAACAGGCCGGGAATGTCGCGGAACCTGAAGCTCCGATGCTCGTCGGGAATACCGAGCGCATCGAGAATTTTCTTGCCCGCGTCAGGAATGATCGGCAGTGCGAGAATACCAAACAGGGCCGCGAGGTTCAGGCCCGTGCGTACGCCGACAGCAGCCGCGTCCACATCTGACTTGTACTTCACCCACGGCTCGGCCTTGGTAAGATACTCATTGCCGGCGGCCCAGATTGCGCGGGTCTCGGCGGCGGCCTTGCGGAACTCCATCGCCTCATAATGTTCGATCAGACGTGGCAGGCGCTCCTGCAGTTCCGCCGTCATCCACGCTTCGGCGTCGCCGGCTTCGCCCGTCTTTGGAACCTTGCCGTCGAACTTTGACACCGTGTACTTGGTGATCCGGTTGACGAAATTACCGAGTACGTTGGCGAGGTCGGAATTCACCGCAGACTGGAAACCTTCCCAGGTGAAGGCAGCATCCGAGCCTTCTGGGGCATTGGCGATCAGATACCACCGCCAGTAATCAGCTGGCAGCAATTCCAGCGCTTGGTCCATGAATACGCCGCGCTTGTTCGACGTTGAGAACTTGCCGCCATACCAGGTGACCCAATTGAAGGCCTTCAGCTTGTCGACCGTCTTCCATGGTTCTCCGGAGCCGAGCAGCGTCACTGGGAAGCTGACCGTGTGGAAGGCGACATTGTCCTTGCCCATGAACTGGACGTACTCAGTATCATCGGCGCCCTTGTCGGTGCGCCAGAGGGCTTCCCAATCATTCCCGGTCGCTTCGGCCCATTCCTGCGTGGCCGCGATGTATTCGATAGGCGCGTCGAACCAGACATAGAAGACCTTGTCTTCATAGCCCGGACGCGGATTGCCATCGGCGTCCAGCACCGGCACGCCCCAGCTCAGATCGCGCGTGATGGCGCGGGCGATCAGGCCCTCATCCAGCCATTTGTTGGCGATGGAAACGGCAAGGCCAGGCCATTGGGCGCCCTTGCTGTTCACCCAGTCGCGAATCTTGTCCTGCATCTGCGTTTGCAGCAGGTAGAGATGGTTGGTGTCGCGGATTTCGATATTCTTGCTGCCGGAGACCGAGGAATACGGGTCAATCAGGTCGACCGGGTCCAGGAGCCGTCCGCAATTGTCGCACTGGTCGCCGCGCGCCTTTTCGAAGCCACAGGTCGGGCAGGTGCCCTCGACGTAGCGGTCGGGCAGGAAGCGGCCATCATCGACAGAATAGACCTGTTTGGATGTGCGCTCTTCGATCAGGCCGTTTTGTTCCAGGACTTGCGCGAAATGCTGGGTCAGTGCGCTGTTGGCAGGGCGGGAGGAGCGTCCAAACCAGTCATAGGACAGGTTGAAACCCTCGCCTGCGGCGCGCTGTATCTCGTACTGTTCGTCGCAATAGGCCTGGACGCTCATCTCGGCGGCCTGGGCGGCCAGTTCAGCTGGCGTGCCATGCTCGTCTGTGGCGCAGATATAGGTCACGTCATGGCCCATCAGTCGCATCACGCGGGAATATACATCCGCCGGCAGCATGGAGCCTGCCAGATTACCGAGATGCTTGATGCCGTTGATATAAGGCAGGGCGGACGTAACGAGAATGCGCCGGGTTTGCGTCATGGAGATGCGGTCTTTCCCAAATAGCGTTGCGGGCAGGTCGGGCCGTGTGCCCGGTTGCCCTGCACCTTTTAGCGATGCGCGCCGGAAAGGAAAGAATTGTGACGCCTTAAATAACAGGGCAGTCCGTCAAAAAGAACGCCCCGAACACGCTGCAAGGCGCTCGGGGCGAGGGGTTCCGGGACGCGGTGAGGAATCCTGGACTTTCCGGGAGGAAAATTTGTAGGCCTACAGGCCGTAGCCGGTGGCGGCTGTCACGGTAAGATCGACGCGGCGCGCCATTGGGAATGTGAGGGCATCTGACGGGTTGGCTTCAGCGGCCGACACAAAGGCCGTGCGAATGTCACGCGCGCGGATACCACGGGCGTTCAGGGCTTCCAGCACCACGGCGGCGCGAGCTTCAGACAGGCTGGTGGCCGCCATGACGTCGATAGCATCGGCTGATACGACACTAGCCTCGATGTCCGATACGGCGCATCCGGCAAGCTGGTCGCCAGCCGTGTTGAGCGAGCGAACCGCATAAGAGGAAAGGACTGATTCCTGCTTTGAGAAATAGACGGTGATTTGAGTATCCTGGCAGGTCTTTTCGTAAGGAACATGAACAGGCTCAAGGGGCGGAGCCTTCGGGGCGTCCGACATGGCAGGGAATGCCAAGGCGATTGCGGCGATGCTGAAGCCGGCCAGTATCTGTGCGCGTTTCATTTCCAGTATTCCTTCAGGCTCTCGTGTCGTCTGACACCCATCAACGCCACATCTTGGTGTGTGGTCTCCTGAAGGACTGGATAGACTTCCTTTGAGGCGGAAATATGCGGCCATCAGGGCGAATGGGGCAGAGTTGGGGAAATTGAAAGAAATCGGCTCCGGAGCGAACTGATGACAATTTGACTGGAACACCCGCTTGCGCCGCCGCGCTGATCGAAGTAGTGACACCCATTCCAGCGTGGCCGGCTTAGCTCAGCTGGTAGAGCATCTGATTTGTAATCAGAGGGTCGGGGGTTCGAGTCCCTCAGCCGGCACCAGCAAAAACAAGGGTCTACCCCCTGTTTCGCGGGAAACGCGATGTGGAATTAGCCCGCAACCGGTAAAAATGAGATTGATCGCGCTGGTCGCCTGCGTGAGGCTGGATTATCCGACACGGGCATCAACTTCGCACACCGGCCATCTTTTCTGGCGAGCAGAGCAAGGCGGTCGGACCGTCATTTCATATCCGGAATGCCTGCTTGTCTCCGTTGAATTTGGAAAGACCGTGGCGCAATTCCAGATACCTTGCGTGATGTGTGCGCAGCTCAAATCTGTGTTTCGTCGCGCGTGAAGCGGAACAAGCTGTTCAGTTGTGAGCTAGTGTAACTGCCCGCAGATACTCATAGGATACAATTCATGCCCAATACTCTGACACCCGCCGCATCGTTTCCTGACATCGAGGTTGCCACACTGGGTGGGGGTGACGCCAAGCTCGGCGTCCCCAACCGGGAGCACGGGAACTGGAGGCTGATTGTAGTCTATCGCGGGAAGCATTGTCCCATCTGCAAGACTTATCTGACAGAGCTGAATGGCATGCTTGATGATTTTGCTGCGATCGACGTTGATGTCATCGCGGTTTCTGCTGATCCGGAAGAGAAGGCGAAAGCCTCTGCCAGCGATATCGGCTACATGGGCACGATCGGTTACGATCTCAGCACTGCGCAGATGACCGAGCTAGGCCTATTCGTTTCTGACCCCCGAAGCCCGGAGGAAACTGACCGCCCCTTTGCAGAGCCGGCGACGTTCGTCGTGAGGAATGATGGCAAGTTGCAGATCGTGGACGTATCGAATGCCCCGTTTGCGCGTCCTGCGCTGAAGGGCTTGCTGGATGGCCTTACCTTTATTCGCAAGAAGGATTATCCGGTACGAGGCACTCACACTGGATAAGGATTAGCATTCAGTCAGGTTGCGGGTCGCCGCCCCCTGGACTGGATGTTGATCCACCCAAAACCGGCTTGGCCAGGAGTGGTTCAAATAACGGAGCAGTGCGCGCTTTTCTGGCACGTAGGGCGGCGGAAATATCATGCGTGCTCCACAATGCCGACTGCGTACGGGCAGACCATTCCAGGGAATCCGCAACAGAATGGTCACGTGCCCATCGCAAGGCGGCTTTTGTCCCTGCGATGGCGACAGGTGCCTTCCTGCACACCTGATCTGCGGCGGCCATGGCCAGTTTGATGGCCGCATCCGGCGTATCCGCAAGGCGGGTCACAAAGCCATGCTGGGCCGCTTCGTCCGCATGCAGTGTCTCGCCCAAAAATGCCATCTCTTTTACAACCGGCTCAGGCAGGATTTTCGGCAGGCGCTGCAATGCCCCGACATCCGCCATGATACCTGTATTAATTTCCTCAATCCGGAAATAGGAGTCGCGGGTCGCGTATCTGAGATCGCATGCTGCGGCCAGCTCCAGGCCGGCGCCGAGGCAAGCGCCCTGTATTGCCGCAAAAACGGGGAAGCGTGCGCGCTCCAGGCAAGAGAAAGTCTCCTGCAAGGAAAGAGCGAGATGGTAGAAGCTCTCGCGGGCGCCGGGCGAGTCAGGCTCGGGGATACCGCCGGCAAATTCATCGAGATCCATTCCTGCGCAGAAATTTCGTCCGCCTGATGACAGAACCATGGCGCGTACTTCCCCACTGCGATCGAGCGCGGAGATATCGGGTGCTAGTCCATTCCAGAATCCGGCGCCCAACGCATTCCCTGACTGGGGGCGCTCCAATATGAGGTGGGCGATTCCTGCGTCCAGTCCGATCGTAAATCCAGGCATATTTCAGGTCCTTTACATGCTAAAGAGGTCTTAAGGACCCTTTTATTCAATGTGCGAGTTTTGACAATGATTCGGTGCCCGGAATCGCTCTGGTGCATGTGTAATAAAAAAATAAAAATAAAACAACGCAGTAAATTGAGGGGTGATTGAGGCGGAGTAATCCGCAGGCGCGCAATTTTGTGAAGGTGAGTGATCTTGGTTTCAAAAAGGGTCTTGACGGAAACAATCAACGAGGGACATCTTGCGGTATAACAAAAAGAACCCTCGCACCGCGGGGGTAAGGGAGGGAACAATGTTGAAACGCGCTCTTGGCGCCACCGTTTCGGTGTGCGCTTTTGCCATGGTCATGCAGTCGGCCGCCGCGCAGGATGTCTCAGGCGAGGCTGAGCCTGAGATGGAGTCCCGTACTCTGAGTACGGTCACGGTTACGGCCACGCGGCGAGAGGAAAATATTCAGAGTACGGGAGCTTCGGTTTCGGCGCTCGACAGCGAGGCATTGCTCGACCGGTCGGTCCAGTCCGTCGAAGATGTCGCAGACATGGTTCCGGGACTTCACGTTTCCAACTATCAGGGAGACACGTCCATTTTTATTCGTGGCATCGGTACGCCGGTCATCGTGGCCGGTGCCGACAGTTCCACGGCGACCTATCTGGACGGAGTCTATTTGTCGCGCGCGGCTGCAATTGGTCCTGGTTTCTTTGACATAGAGCGCGTGGAAGTCTTGCGCGGTCCACAGGGAACCCTCTACGGGCGCAACGCCACCGGTGGCGCCGTCAACATCATCACCAAGCGCCCCACCGATGAATTCGCCGGCGAAGCGCGACTGATCCTTGGCAATTATGATCGCACGCACGCATTCGCCGCCCTGAGCGGCCCTCTCAATGACCGTGTGCGGGCCCGTCTGGCGGTCCAGAAGGAGGATCGCGACGGGTACACGACGGTTCATCTGCCACGTGGGACACTCCCCGCATCCCAGCCCGATCGCACATTCGATGCGGAGGACAAGCACGACATCACCGCCCGCGCCACGGTGGAGGTCGATTTGACGCCCACCGCCATGCTCACCTTGACGGGGGACTATTACGAAGCGGACGATCGCGCCAACGTCTTCCATTTTGCGAGCCTGGGGTACCAGGATGAAGTGCCGGGCTGGCTCGGGACTCGCGAGGGCTCCCAGACGCTGCCCTATTTCGGCATCAAGAATAGTGGCCGTATCTCGGCACCCTCCTCTCGCGCCATCTTTTCGGCAGTCGACTATTTCAACGAAACAAGCGTGTGGGGTCTCACAGGGCGGCTCGACTGGGCCCTCGGCGACTATGATGTTCAGGTCATCACCGGCTACAAGAATTCAAATCCTGACTTCCAGAACTCGTTTGATCTCGGAGACACGTTCAATACCTACATCCATCGCGCCGAAGATCATGAGCAATGGAACGCCGATTTCCAGCTATCCTCCCCGTCCGGAGGACGTTTCAGCTGGATTGCCGGGGGCGGATACTTTTCTGAAGAGAATGATATCCAGAACAACATCTTTGGCGACTTCTGGGAGCCGATCCTTACGCAAGGCCTGCTTGATCTGCAGACTGCGGGTGTCCTGCCACCCTTTCAGGTCAGCATTCCGGAAAGCACGCTATGTTGCGAGCTGCACCTGAACGGGCGTCAGGAAACCGAAGCATTCAATATCTTCATTGATACGAGTTTCGATCTGACCGACAGGCTGACATTGAAGGCCGGTCTGCGATATTCCGAGGAAGAGCGTGACGGCTTCCAGAATTTCGACCTCGCCTTTCTCCCGTCAGCACCGGGCGGGTCTCTTGTTAGGTTTGCACCGGAAGTTCTGTTTTTCCCCAACGCAGTTAGTGAAAGCCGTGATGGTGTCCAGCCAGACCCGTTTGGGTTCGTGGTTGCACCAGTCGAGGGCCCTGCGACCTTTGATGCGACCACGCCGAAGTTCGCCCTTGAATGGACGGCTGCGGATGACCTGCTTCTTTATGCGAGCGCCCAGCGTGGCTTCAAGAGTGGCGGATACAATATTGGATCCAGCCAGCGAACCCCATACGAGCCTGAGGAAATCTGGGCCTATGAAGCCGGCCTCAAAGCTGGACTGCTCGACAAGCGACTGCGTCTCAACGCGGCGACATTCATATATGATTACACAAACCTGCAGGCGCAGGACTCGATCGCCAACCAGCCCATCATCCGGAACGTCGGCAAGGCGGAAGTCAGAGGGGCTGAAGTCGAGTTTGCGGCCTTGCTCGGCAATGTGTTTCAACTCGACGGGTCGGTAACCTATCTCGACGCGGTTTTTACCGAAGGCGAGTTGACTGAACCCTTGCGTCCCGCACCGCTGACGGATGAGCCGGGATCAACTCTTCGCAATCTTGATGGTTTGAGGCTGCCTCGGGCTCCGGAATGGAAAATGAATATCGGCGCTCAGGCAGACTTTGCGGCATTTGGCGGCGATCTGACCCTTCGGGCGGACTATGCCTGGCAGGATCAGGTCTTCTTTACCGTGTTCAATATCAATGCGGCGTCACAGGATAGCCATGGTGTCCTGCGCGCGCGGGCGACATATGCGCCGGGACACGGACAATACAAGGTCGCGTTGTTTGGGGAAAACCTGACAGACGAGACCTATTTCACCAACCAGATTCTTACGGGCACAACCTATGGTGCCGAATTCGTCGGTTCCCTCGGTGCGCCGCGTACGTTCGGAATCGAACTCTCCACCCAGTTCTAGAGGCTCAGCCAGAGGAAACCTCACAAGATGATGACCCCATTGGAAACCACCCAGACCTGGTATGCCGGCGTGCATGAAGGTGACTTCGACAAATTGTTCGGAGTCATGGCCGAGGATTGTACGATCGAATTCTACGGTCCGAGTGTCATCCCCTTCGCAGGAATTTTTCGCGGCAAGGAGAAGTGCAAGATCTTTTTCGGCCATGTTGGCAATGATGTGGACATCGAGACGTTTCGTCAGGACGAGTTCATAGCGGAACGCGACAAGGTGGCGGTGACCGGGCATCTACGCATGGTGCTGAAGGCGACGGGGCGCCTTTACGCGGCTGATTATGCGCACATCCTTACCATTCGGGATGGACAGGTCATCCGCTTCCGGGATTTTCAGGATAGCGCTCAGGCTGTGCATGTCGCGTTCGACCTGACGACGCCGGAACGCTAGGAATGAACGTGCGTCCCGCCCTCGATTATCAGCTCAACTCTTTGGGCTTTGTCGCGCTGTTGCGCTTCGGTTTCTGCTTCGCGGCAGCCTCGGAGGCCAGCTCATGATGGATTTCGGTTACTCTGGCCAGGAAGTGAATCCCGGACCTGATTTCATCGTCGCTGAGACGTTCGACCATTGTTTCCACAAAGGCGGTGCCGTTGCGCATCATGCTTTCGACAAACTGAACGCCGCGGGGCGTCAACACGACAAACTTCTCGCGTCCGTTTTCGGGGTCTTCGACCATTGTGATCAGGTTGAGGGGCGGCTTGGACAGCGCACGGAGGGATTTCGAGATCGCCGAACTCGTTACTTCGTACCAAGACGCCAGCGCATGCGCGATGTCCTTGCGACGCATCTTCTTCCCATCAGTGCCGCGCGTATGGATGGTCCAGAGGAGACAGGCTTGCTGGCGTGTCAGCACGCCGCATTTGAGGGCGTCCTCAATCTGCATTCCCACCAGATAGTGGATCGGGAAAAACAGGTCGAGGAAATCCTTGCTCGATTGTTTGCGCTTCGAAAGGTCCATCCAGTCTCCGGTTCATTGCTGCGCCCTCGCCGATAAGCGAAGTCGAATCTCCCTTCAAATACCGAGTCTCCAGAATGCCCGACAAGAAGGAACTGCGCCATGTAACAAAAAGGTCCTAAGGACACAATAAACCAGCGCACGCAAATTCGAGCGCGATCCATACCCTCAACAATCATGCCGGTTGCCAGCACCGCGCTGGGCCGCTGCACCCGGGAGAAGACCAGATGACACAAGCCTCCACCCAGCCTTACATTCCTGATGAATTTCACGTGCGGGATCTTTATCACCCGGACGTAATGGCGAACCCCTATCCGTATTACGCGCATCTGCGCGACTTGCCGATCCAGTTTGGCCTTGAAGATTATCCGCCGGGCACCATACCCGGCTTGGACAAGCCGTATCCCGCGTGGGTCGTGCTGAAGCATGCCGATGTCCAGGAAGTTTGCCGGCGCGCAGATGTCTTCTCGTCGCGCGATATCATGCAGGAAGAATCCGAAGCGCCGACCCTGATGCTGGTCAATCATGACGATCCTCGCCACGCGGAGCTTCGCAAGATTGCCCAAATGGCGTTTTCGCCCAAACGGGTCATGAGCGACGTGGCGCCATGGATGGAGACAACGGTTGAAGCGCAGCTCGACATGGTCGGCGGCGGGACGGTAGATTTCATGCAAGACTTGGCGCCGAATTTGCCCGCGCTCGTAATGACCAAACTGATCGGTACGCCGGAGGAGGACTATGTCCTTTTGCGTCGCTGGGCCAATGCCTTCATGGTGACCTCTGACTTCACCCTGGCGGAGCGCCAGCAATGCAATATCGAGCTCTGGAATTACTATCAGTCAGCGGTCGACCAGCGCTACGCCGATATCGAGACAGGCAAACCGGTTCCCGACGACTTGATGTCTGCCTTCATCCAGACTGAGTCGAACGGAAGCCGCCTGACGCGTGAGGAAGTGGTGCGATTTTGCCTGACGCTGGTCGTGGCTGGCGCAGAGACCACGGGCTATCTCCTGGGAAATCTGATTGATGTGCTGGCCGATGATCCCGAGATGTATGCGACGCTCCGGACCGATCGTTCACTCGTGCGGGCCTTCATCGAAGAAAGCCTGCGCCGGGACGGGCCGGTTCAGCGTCTCCACCGGGTATGCACGCAGGACTACGAACTTGGGGGAGCGCAGATCAGAGAAGGAGATTGGGTGGCGATCTTCCACGCCTCTGCCAATCGGGACCCGGCTGTCTTTGAAAGGCCGGATGAGTTTATTCTGAAGCGACCGAACATGATCAAGCAGGCCACATTCGGGCATGGTATCCATCATTGCATGGGGGCAGGGATTGCTCGCAATGAAGCTGCCCAGATGATCAACAGCCTGCTCAACCGCTACAGCCGCCTGGAATCAGCAGGTGAACGTGTGCGCCAAAGAGGCGGTCTGCTCAATTACGGCCTGGAGACATGCCCTGTGAATCTGGTTGTGTAGCAGATCAATTTCAGGTGACGTGGAAATGCAAATAGGTGCTTGATCGTTGATTCCGCAATCCTGCATGGGGTCGCTCAAACGTGAAAAACCATGTGCTGCAGCATGGGCTTGCCAAGTAGGTCTTCGGCCCGGCCCGAATGAAGCGAACGGGGTGTAGGCCCTGAATTGCATTTCCCAATTCCATGTGGACGAGGGTGCGCATCCGTTTGGCCTCCAGATTGCCTGATAGCAATCTGGCGCGGTCAAATAAGCAAACTCGGATCATAATCTAGTTAAAGTCACGCCACGCCGTTGTATTTCTTGGTATTGAGGATAGTATTTCTCTCAGTATTCATGAAGCTATCTGTGTTCAGGCTAGTCGTTTGACTGACGAACATATTGATTGAACAAGTAGCTTCGAGGCTTCTGGAAACTGTATGACCAACCAACGGATCGACTGGGACAAACTGCGTGTCTTCAAGGTAGTTGCTGAACTGGGCAGCATGACATCGGCCGCGGCGCGGTTGAGGGAGTCGCCTCCGACAGTAAGTCGGAAGATTGATGAGCTCGAAGAATTTCTGAGCAGCAAACTGTTTACCCGGTCAACTCGCGGCATGGAGCTGACGGAGACCGGGAAGACGGTGCTGCGCTATGCGCGGCAGATGGAAGAGTCCGCCAATGAAGTGCTCAGCAAGGCGATCGGCAAGACCGATGGCACCGAAGGCCGGATCACGATTGGATCGGGTGACGGTGTCGGACCGTACTGGATCGCCCCGCGCCTGGCCGAGTTCCAGACAGCGCATCCAAAGGCGCAAGTTCGAATGCACGTTAAGGCAGAGGAGCCGGACCTGCTGAACGACGAGGCGGACATCTCGATCCAGTTTACCGAACCTCGGGACCCGGAGATTATCTCGCACAAACTGGGCACACTTCATTATATTGGTTTCGCATCCAGAGAGTACCTCGACGCGCAAACGAGTCAGCCTTCCAGCATGTTCGAGTATCATCAGTACAGGTGCATTTTGCACGAATCATATGTTCAGCAAGTTGAGCGATGGGCCCCCAAGGCGCATGAGTTGAAGAAAATGATCGATTTTGCGTTCGTCACGAATTCGGCAAGCGCCATGATCACGTTGTGCCGGAGAGGTGGAGGGATCGCGCTGCTGCCGACATACCACCAGGATGTCTACCCGGATCTCGTCGCATTGGACATGTCGGAAGTGGCGCCGATCCAGTTCTGGATAGCGTATACGGAGCAGACGCGGCGGTCACCGCTTGGCAACCTCATGATCGAATGGATCAAGTCGCTATTTGACAAGCAGGTCTCGCCCTGGTTCACGGACGAGTTCTATCACCCAAAGCAGCGGATCGAAGCTGAAGCCGAATTTCACGAAAGCGTGTCGGTGCCAAGAGTCACCGGCACGTAGATCCTTTTGGGATCAGTCGCTCGACATGACCCGCAAGACTTTTGCCATCATCGAAAGGCGCTCTTTGGAGGGCGTACGGTCGATCCAGGAATGGCATTCTGCGCGAACCTTTGCGGACGGATCAGCGTCCTTGTCATCGTCAGCGTTTTCGTCTTCGAAAAGGCTGGCGATTGAGACGCGTAGGACTTCCGCGACATTGGCAAGCATTCCGGCGCTCAATCGATTGGTGCCGGTCTCATACTTCTGAAGCTGTTGATGGCTGATGCCGAGTTCAGAGCCAAGTTCAGCGAGGGTCAGGTTTCGATCCAGACGAAGTTTTCGGATTTTTTCGCCAACCATCTGATCGACTGCCGTAGGGGCTCTGGAAGTAGATTGCTTCATGACCTGCTCGCTCCATATATCCATCAGAGGTAACCAGTTTTCCCGCAAAGGGTGTTATGGCAAGGATGCCACTACCCAAGAAAATGGAATGCACACTGAATTTTGCGTTTCATCCTGATTGCTGCCCCAATATTGGACCCGTTTGAAACACTGAAAAACCCATAAAAAGCAGCGTCATCTGCTATTGCTTAACCCAGGTTAAATCGCCCCCGATCCTACCTCAGATGGATTAAACCTCTGCAATTTTTAATAATCTTTTTTCCACTTTATTGAGAGCGTGGCATCGCCATCTGTAGTAGTTTCTGAAGTAACAGAGACCTGTGGTCTTGGCTCCCACTCAACTTCAACGGAGCTGCCTGCCGCGCCCGCCGAGTTTAACTCGAGATATACATCGTCTGCGATGTATTGTCCGACTCCTACTTGCGCCGAGCCTTCATCATTGGTTCCGAATGATAGCCGGTCCACACCAAGGGCGGCTTGAAGCCCGGATGTGGGGTCGAATCCGGAACTGTTACCGCTGAGTCGCGCAATTGAATTGGCCAGTTGAGCTGCTTCCAGCGCTGACAGGTCCACCGAGGACCGCCCGAATAGCAGGCGTGACAGAATTTCATCCTCTGGCAAATCGGGAGAACTTGTTAGCTCAATCGTGGGGCTCGTGGGTGTGCCTGTCAGGGCGACATTCGCTTCAAACCCGTTCACCGTCCGGTCTGCCTCTACCTCCAGGCGGGCCCGCCGCAGAGGACCGTCAAAATAGACGTTACCGCTGTCGAATATGAAGGGGCGCCCGGCCAGGTCCAGTGTTCCCCGGCGCATCGTCGCTATGCCGTTGAGGCGAGGATCGGCAGCCGTCCCGGTCAATTTCAGGTCTGCTCCCCATTCGCTTTCCAGTCCGCGACCATCAATGAAGACCCGGCGATCCGCTGTGATCTGCATATCCAGCGCGAGTGAATGCCTGAGTGCGCTTTGGCCGTCACTTGCGTCGCCATCCTCTTTCCAGCGCACGTCGATGGCCTGTGCTTTGGATGATGGCAGGTTGTCGAGATTGAACCGAGCCGATCGTACGTCGACATTTCCGGAAACGGTCCGCTTGTCTGCGCCACCAGCGAGATTGACCTTGCCATCCACGCGAAGTGAGTCGCCATCCCGATTATAGACCAACAGGTCAGCAAAATCGGTCGTGAGTTTGGTGTCGTCTGCCGAGAGTGTACCGGACACGCTCACCGTACCGCCATCAGCCCCTTTGCCCCTTCCGCGCAAGGTTAGGGCCTGGTCGACATAATCTGTGTCCAGATTCAAATTCACGAGCCTGAGGCTTGTTGCCCCGAACTCATAAATGCCATCCGTCAGCTTTGCTTCAGCGCTGAATGCGGGTGTTGTGAGTGTTCCGGTCAGGTCGGCCGATGCGTCTATGACGCCGCCAATATCATGTCCATATGCCAGGGCGAGCGATCTCAAATCCGACAAGTCGCCCTGAAGATTGGCCGTTCCCTGCACGGGGCGCTCCATGTCCAGGTGCGCGATACCGTCTGGATCGGCAGCGACCGGCAGGGTCGCCGACCCCGCAAGTCGCAAGTCGCCATAATCGCCTGCGCCATCCACGATCAGCGCTCCGTTCCTCAGTCGACCTGCCAGATCAATGGCCAGGGCGCGCTCGAGCCCGGGTATCGGACCCTCGACATTCATATCAAACTGGCCTTCCGGATTTGCTCCGAATAACAGGAAGTCTCCATTGCCATTCACCATCACCCGGCGCGTGGCTATACCCGCTGAAGCCAGGACCGGAGCCAGGTCAACACTGTCGACCGTCAGGGTCATGCGGGGCGTACGGGTTCGCTCAGCAATGCGCGCTTCGATACTCCCGCCGAAGATGGCGATGTTTGCCTCGACCGAGGGAGTTTCGCCCAACCGCCAACTGACGGGCTGAACGGAGCGGACAGCCTCACCAAGCAAGGTGCCATCCAGTTCTATCTGGCCGCTAGGATACTCAGCCCCGAAATCCGCCTCACCCAATATGTTCAGCGAAGTGGGTCGGGCAGTATGTTCGCGTTCGACCTGTATTGCGAAATTGTAGCCTTCCGGGGCATTGCGAATTTGTCCGTCTACTGAGTCGAAGCGAAGCGACGGCGAGAGCCAAACATTCTGAACCTGGCCAGAGGCGGTGATCGACATGTCTTCATCCGGGGCCCGGTCCACGCTCAGTTCGACATCAAATGCACCGACATGCCGCGAGCCGAGATCAAATCGGTCTCCGACTATATTGAGTTTGAGGTCGAGCCCGCGCTCGCCGCCATACAAGAGAGACCCTGAAAGCTGGGCCGTCTCATAGTCGGATTGGATGTCCCGCAGTGCGAACACACCGTCAGACCAGGATGCCATGGAGGTGATCTCGACAGGGTGGTCGCCGGCAATACCTTGCAAGGCGACCGGACCCGCCCAGCCATCGCCCGACCGTCTGAGATCTACGGACGTTTGCAAATCAGAGATAGCAATGGAGCCACGGCTAAACGCGCCGCCTGAGGATGCTAGGCTTATAGCATCCACGCCTCTTGGGCCGGAGAGTTGGAAGATGCCGGTGCTGAGGTCGATTACCGAACCCGAGATAGGGATGGCATCGGACTGTGTGAATTGACCCGACAGGTTCGCGGCCCCGCCAGGTGCGTAAGTGCCCGATAGGGACAGGTTCATATTGTCGCCATCTATTCTGGCGGTCCGTACACGATAAGAGGAGTCTGCTTTTTGAACTGTGGCGCGCAGCCGCGCGATATTTCCGAAAGCTTTGGCGGCCGTCGCATTCATCTCATTTATACCGTGCGCGTTGACGTCTGCGACGATTGATGGGGCGGCAAACGGACCCGTCACCGCGACGCTTCCGGTGGAGGATAAGTCGGGTGCGGATGACAGGAGGCCAGACACCTGTTGAAGCCGCGCCTGAACGTCAAGTGTCTTCTCGCGTATACTGATCGCACCGCTTGCTGCTATGCGTCCTTTGGCAAGACGTGCAGTCGAAGGGTCAAGGGTGACGACCCCGGTGTCCCGGTTGTAGTCGCCTGCGACATCCACCTTCGGTGATTGGCCTGCGATCCGGCGACCCGTCGCATTCGATGCCATGATGCCGGTGCCCTTCAGCGACCCTTTGAAGTTAACATATCGTCCGGTAGATACGATCTCCACTGGTCCTTCGACTTTCTTGAAAGGCAGGTCCGCACCCGCATTGGCGCGTAGTGCAGCATTGCCAGTCAGTCCGGGAGCCTCGCGGGGATCAGTCAGAGAGCCTGAAAAGACCAGATCGGTATCGAGGTTGACCAGTTCCTTGAGACCAGAAAACGTCACATCTAGATTGATCGGACCGTCGAAGTCGCGCTGGCGGCTGCGATATACACCGTTTGCGGACATGGACCCGGATGCAAGTGTGCCGGAAAATTCGAAAGGAATGCTCGCCTTCTCAATATCTCCATCAAGTTTCAGGGCGGCGGAGGGACCTATTAGTGTTCGCAGCTGTTCGGAGATCGGCAGGCGCGATGCGTTGATGTCCGCGCTGGCCAACAAGCCGCCAGCCGTGATCTTGCCCGTCAATTCGGCGACGGTCGCTCCTGAGATCTTCAGCTGAGCAAAGCCATCGCCATCATCCAGCGTTCCGCTGGCGCGGGCGCTGAGCGACGCACTATCGCCGTCGGGGAGATTTGAGAGTGTGGCCAGGGTACCTCCAGCGGGAGCGTCGACTTCTGCGTCTAGCCGGTAGGCACCTGAGGCTGTGCGCTTCAATGTGGCATCCACCCGGTCGCCGACACCTTCGAGCGGAAGCGCTGTCAGGGATAGATCGAACGTGCGCGATTTCGGCAAACGGAATTGGCCATCAATATCAAAAGCAGCGCGTGGACCGGCCACGCCTTCCTGCAACAAAAGCTCCGCGATACTGAGTTGATCGAGGGACACGGCCCAATTGCTGGAAGATTCCGAATTCTCATTCTCATCCCGTTCCAGGACGGGGCGGCGGCGCACATCGATTTTCTCGGCGCTGACAAGGTCAAGTTTCACGGTCTTCGACATCAGCCGCGCAGGTGACCAGGCGACGGCGACATTTTCCATGGTCAGCCACACGCCTTCAGAATCGGTCAGCGTGACGCGTGATGCGCCGAGCCGGTCCAAAGGGTCGCCGCTGAGGCCATCGATCTGGATTGTGCCCAATGGCCCCGCTTCACGGCCATCGATCTGAGACTCCACGAAAGCCCGCCCGCCGTCTGAGGCAATCCAGAGGCGTGCAGCAATGAGCAAGACGACCAGCGCAATGAGTGCCGACAGGATGGCCATCAACCATTTCCGTCTGCGGATCATGCCCAGGAGAGATGTGAGCGCCGCCATCAGAAAGATTGTCCGATGGAAACATAGATTTGAAGCGGGTCTTCCCCATCGCGGCGGTCGAGTGGGGTGGCAATGTCAAACCGGACTGGTCCGAAGCCAGGGTAAAAGCGCACACCAAGTCCGAACGATGTCCGCATCTCGCCGAAGGCTTCGTCGATGGAGTCAGCTGCATAGCCGGAGTCGACAAAGGCGACGTAGCCCCACCGCTCGGACTTTCGCCAGCGCAGTTCAAGCGAGGCGGCGAACATGGCGTCGCCGCCAATGATGTTGCCGTCGGAATCTGTCGGTGAAAGAGACTGGTACTCGAAACCTCGTACGGACCCACCACCGCCCGCAAAGAATTTCCGGTCGACCGGCACGCCTTCGTCGCCCAGGAACGTGCCAGCTTCGGCACGCACAGCCGCGACCAGGCGGTCGGAGATTTTTCGATACGTCGAGGCGGAACTGGTAATTCGCGTATACGACGCTTCTCCGTCCCCGAACGAAATACCCGGCTCAACACCAAGAGAAACGCGGTTACCAGCCTGTGGGTCCAGCGGTGCCTTCACCGTATTGTAAGTCGCGCCGAGCGGAAACGAGAGGGTAACCTGCTCGACATAGTCGTCCTCGCCCTGCGCCCGCAGCTCGTAGTCGGTGGAGCGGGTCGCGTCCAGCGTCGTCCCAGCGGACAGCGTAAATTGTTCGTTGAAAGGCTGGGACAGGCTGGCCGAGACGCTCGCGCCTTGTAGGTCGTAGGCGTCGGTTTCTTCTGCGCGCACGCCTGTCTCAGCGGAGAAGTCACGCCCATAGCGACCGATATTCGGCCGCTCATAACTCAGCGTCAGCTCGCTTGTGCGCGTTGCGATCTGGGCATCGACACCGAGTGTGTCGCCAATGCCGGTCAGATTGCGTCTCTCCCAGCTGGCGGTCGTGCCAACACCATCAGATGTCGAGACGCTGACACCGGCGCCAACGGAGCGACGCTTGCCTTCAGATAGCTGGAGTTCGACGGGATGCAGCCCATCGCTGTCGGCTGTCTTATGGATGTTCACGCCGATGCCGTCGAAGAGATTTGTTCCCCTTACGCGCGTTCGCAAGGTTTCCATCTTCTCCGGGGCATAATAGTCGCCAGACTGCCAGTTGCGGAGGATGTTGATGGCGCTGTCTTTGGTTTTCAGCGAGTCTGGAACAACGAGTTCGCCAAGTTTCACGCGAGGGCCTGGAACCAGCTTGTAGGTTAGCTCCAGGGTCTTGTCGGCGCGGGATGCGAGCGCATCGATGCCCTCGCTTTCTGCAAACGCGTAGCCGAAATTGCGGAGCTGACTGACGAGCTGCTTCTCCAGCGTCTCTATGTCTTCGGTGACCGCCCATGTGCCGATGCCCAGCTCATCTGTAACGGCGTCGATCTGATTGCTGACATCTGCGGGCAAGTCATCCACGCCGGAAAGGGCCACCGATGCGATCGTGAACCGTTCGCCCAAATCCACATCAAGACGCGGGCGCGTGTCCATGTCTTCCACGAGATCCGGGCTGACAATGGCGGTGAAATAGCCTTCGGAAGCGAGGTATTCCTCAAGGGCGCCAGCGGCCTGCGTGGCGCGGCGGCGCACATCCAGAAGGCTGGTCGGCGCTCCGGCGCGAATTTCCACCGCGTCGCGCGCACCCGATTCCAGATCCCTCGGCAACCCCTCGATCGTGACGGGAATTGTGGTCGTGTCGGACGCTTGAGTTTCGTCGTTGCCCGTAAAAGGAAGATAGGCACAGGCGGGTATCAGGCTGAGCGCAAGACAGCAGACAGCAGTCCTGCCAAAGGGCAGGGCACGACTCTCCGCTGGGCGTTCTGCCCGGTTTACCATCCTGTGCTCGATCCTTGCCTATTCATTGAGTTATGTGGGCCTTCTGGCTGAGTGTACGGTGAACAAGTTTGCTGAAATTTGTCACTTCCAAGCCGATAGCTGTTTTTTTGCATATGGGCGATACGTCCCGAGCTCGCAAAAATAGTCTTCACTGGCCTGATTGCGCGATGTCTGGCTGTCCCCCATATTTACAACTTCAATCTTTCCCGTGGGGATTTTCATGACATATCTGATGGTTCTGGGCGGCCTCGTCCTCCTGTTTATTGGAGGGGAGGGGCTGGTTCGCGGATCGGTCAGTGTTGCGCGTAAGCTCAACATTTCCGAACTGGTCATAGGCCTCACTCTGGTCGGTTTCGGTACGTCGGTTCCTGAACTTGTGACCAGTTTGCGCGCGATAAATGAAGGCGCCGTCGGCATAGCGGTTGGCAATGTCGTTGGTTCCAACATCGCCAATATCCTTCTCGTGCTCGGTGTGGCGGCCCTGATCCATCCCATCATTACCAATCCACGCGCCCTGATGCGCGATACATCGATCATGGTCATTGTTACCGCCCTTCTGTGCGTGTTGATCTGGTTCGACCTGTTTTCACGCCTTGCAGGATTTGTGCTGGTCGCATGTTTGCTGGGCTATATTGCCTTCTCCGTGTTTGCCGACCAGGCAGCTGGCGACGAAGTGGCTGAAATGCACGCCGGGGAAGGCGAAACGGTTGAGGCCAATTACGGCGTGGTGAAGGGGGTATTCATTGCCCTGGCGGGCCTGGTGGGCGTGGTGTTCGGCGCGAAGCTGCTTGTCGACGGCGGCGTAGTCATTGCACGAGAGTTTGGCATCAGCGAGACGGTCATCGGGCTCTCTATCGTGGCGGTCGGGACCAGTCTGCCAGAGCTTGCCACGTCTGCCATCGCGGCTTTCCGCGGCAAGGCCGATGTCGCGCTCGGCAACATCATTGGTTCCAACATATTCAATATATTGGGTATTCTCGGCCTGACGGCTCTCGTCCACCCGTTCAGCGTGCGCAGTATGCCGAGTGGAGATGTGACAACGGATGCATTGGCCTCTGGCGCGGGCCACAGCCTGATCAGTGTCGGCGACATGTCCGCGCTCGTCCTGTCGGTTGCGTTGATGGCGCTGTTTGCCATCACGGGCAAGCTGATCGCCCGCTGGGAAGGAGCAGTTCTCCTTTTGGGCTATGCGCTCTATATGGGATTGACCTTCAATCTCATTCCCGTACCGGCGATCCTATAATATGGCTGACAATCCGATCTATCAGGGCCTGGACCAACTCGGCCAGCAGACCCACCAACCGCAAAACCCGGAAGACGCCCAGCTGGAGCGCGTGCCCAACCCGCATGCTGGCACGCTCTATCTGACACGTTTCGTGGCCCCCGAATTCACCTCGCTTTGCCCGGTGACAGGTCAGCCGGATTTCGCACATCTTGTAATCGACTATGCGCCCGGCGAATGGCTGGTGGAATCCAAGAGCCTGAAGCTCTACCTTACCAGTTTCCGCAATCATGGCGCTTTCCATGAGGATTGCACCGTCTCCATCGGCAAGAAGATCTTCGATTTCACGGAAGCGACCTGGTTGCGTATTTCGGGATACTGGTACCCGCGCGGTGGCATCCCGATCGACGTGTTCTGGCAGTCCGGCGAGGTGCCTGCCGGACTTCACGTTCCGGATACAGGCGTTGCGTCCTATCGTGGTCGCGGTTAGCGCGTCCAGCGGGTCACGAGTTTGGACATATCCGCCCGTCCGCGTTCTGGTGGGGATATTTTTGAGGTTCCGAGATAGATGAAGCCGGCGACCCGTTCGGTCTCGGACAGGCCAAGACGTCCCGCAACCTGCTTATCGAAGGCTGGCCATTCGCTTAGCCAGGCCCCGGCCCATCCGCTCGCATTCGCAGCGAGCAGCAGATTGTAGCAAACCGCTCCGGCGGAGAGTTCCTGTTCCCAGACGGGCGTGCGACCGTCATCCGTTGGAGCAGATATCACTGCGACAACCACGGGCGCGCGCAGAAAAAGACCGGCGGCTTCCAGCAAATCCCGGGATTCAGCGCCTTCAAGCGTTTCCCCCCGAATGCGCGCCAGCTCCTGTCCGAAATCTTCGCGGGATTTTCCTTCAAATACGATGAACCGCCAAGGGGTCATCCGGCGGTGGTCTGGTACCCGCGCGGCAATTTCGAGCAATTCATCCAGCGCCTCAGGAGACGGCCCCGGCTCACCAATGAAATGTTTTCCGGCAGAGCGCCGCAAGGCGAGCAGCTGCCGCGCCTCGGCGCTTGGACGTGTTGCCAGCATGGGTGTCGCAATGGCTGGGGCGGGAGGGAATCGCTTTGTCATTGCGGCAACATAGGAGGGTGAGACTCGTTCTTAAAGGCGGTCTTTAACGATTGCAGGCTTGAGCATTTGCGTGGGGAGGCGTACAAGAGTGAACAGTGTTCACTTTCTGAACGGTTTGCGCGAGTAATGTGCCATATGCAGACAGATAACGCTTCCGAAGCGACGCCAGCCGATCGTCGTCGCTTGCGCGTGCGGGAATCGATTATTTCCGCTGCAGAGCGCGTTTTCGCCAGGGAAGGCGAAAACGGCTTGTCAATTCGACGGCTCGCCGATGAGATCGATTACTCACCCTCCGCAATCTACAAGTATTTCGGCTCGAAGGACGAATTGATTGATGAGTTGAAGGAGGCGTTTTTCGAGCGGCTCCTTCAGAAGGTTGATCGCAGCTCCAGTGCAGACCGTCCTTTCCTGCAACGCGCCAAGGCGTGCGTGGCAACTTATGTGGAGACGGCAGTAACTCGCCCCTTCCACTACGCCGCAGCCTTTTCCAGTATCCAGAGCACCGTCCCGGAAGGCTGTGCCGCACCATTATCCTGGGACGGATTTGTGGCGTCTCAGAAAGGACAGGCCTTTGGTGTGCTGATCAGTATGGTCACTGAAGGGCAGGAGCTTGAGGTTTTTGATCCCTCGCTTGATCCCGTCATGGCGGCCAAATCAATCTGGGCCGCCTCTCACGGGCTCGCGCAATTGCTCATCCACATGCCGCAATTCCATCAGCTCGTCCCGAACCAACAGCCGATGACCGCAACAGACTTCATTGAATTCCATGCCGATCTTCAGATCCGTGGGCTGCTAAAGCCTGCTGCCGGGACTGGAAGTGGCCGCCTGTCAGGACAAAACCCATGACCGACATTGATCACACCGCCGGAGATACCGCACGTGACAAACGGCCGACGGCCCTGAAGGGGCTGTTCTTCTTCATTATCCTGTTGCTCGTTTGCGGCGGCCTTGTGCTGGCTGCGACGCAGTTGCGCAGCAAGGAGGGGCCCAAAGTGGCTACGGTCGCGCCTGAGCCAATGGCGGTGCAGGTCGCGCCAGTCGAGTTGACCACGGCCTTCACGCTGAACGAAACCTATTCCGGCCTTGCCGAAGCGCGACGCAATTCTGCGCTGGGCTTTTCCACTGGTGGCCGTATCGAGACCATTGCCGTTGATGTGGGCGACCGCGTCAAGCGGGGCAGCATTCTGGCAAGCCTCGACACGCGCGGCCTGCGCGCCCAGCTCGCGTCTGCCACCGCTGTGGTCGAAGAGGCGCGCGCTGCGCACTCTCTCGCCCTGAGCACGGTCGAGCGACAACGTACCCTCAAGATGCAAGGCCATGTATCCCAGCAGGCGGTCGATGAAGCCGAAGCCCAGGCGAATACTGCGCTGGCCCGAGTCGAAGCGGCCAAGGCGCAAGCCGATATTTTCCGTGTCCAGATTGACCTGTCCCGCATCCCGGCGCCGTTCGATGGCGTGGTCACGGCGCGCAGGTCAGATGAAGGCGCGATTGCCGGCGCGGGCCAGCCGATTCTGGACTTGGTCGAAGCGGCGCATCTTGAAGCGCGCATCGGGCTACCCGCCAACAGCGCGGCGCGTCTGATACCTGGAGATGCGTATACTTTGCAGGCCGATACAGGGGCGGTTGAGGCCGTCTTGCGTAGCGTGACCGGCGTGATCGACCCGGCGCAGCGCACGGTCGCAGCTGTGTTCGAGATCAATGATGCCGAAATCGTCGCTTCCGGCGCTGTGGTCCGTCTGACCATGGAGCGGGATATAGACGAGCCGGGCTTCTGGGTTCCGGTGAAAGCATTGTCGACGGCCTCTCGCGGCCTCTGGACTATCTATGTGGCGGAGCCGGTCGGCTCAGGCTGGCAGGTTGCAACGCGCCCGGTCGAAATGGTGCATACTGATGGTGACCGCGCTTTCGTGCGCGGCGCGGTGACGGATGGCGAGCGCGTCATCACCAATGGCCTGCAGCGTATTGTGCCTGGCTTGCCGGTTGAGCCGCGGGATGTTCACCGCGCCTCCACCGTGAATGGTGGCTAGACCCGATGTCGACACTCTTCTTCAAATTACCGCGCCTGGCGATCCTGGCCATTCTCGTAGTCCTGATTGGCGGACTGGGCGCGATGCTTACTTTGGGGCGTCAAGAAGACCCGACCCTGATTGAACGCTATGGCTATGTGCTGACGCCATTCCCCGGCGCAGACGCTGAGCGGATCGAGGCGCTGATAACAGAACCGGTTGAAGCGGCGCTGATGGAATTGCCCGAAATCGAAGACGTGACCTCGACCAGCAGGTCGGGCTTCTCGCAGGTCCGGGTCGAAATTCGGGAAGACCTGTCCGAAGCCGAAGTCGATGATACCTGGACTCTGATCCGAGGGCAGGTTGAGGAGGCCCGTGCGCAGTTCCCCTCAGGCGTCGGCACGCCCGAAGTCGAACGCCTCTATGTCGGCGCCGCGACGCTTGTGGTGGGCCTGACATGGACCGGCGAGGGAGATCCGCCGATCACTGTCATGCGGCGTCTCGCGCTTGATCTCGAAGACCAGTTTCAACGCCTGCCCGGAACAGAAGAAACCGAAACCTATGGCATGCCCGTCGAGGAAGTGCGCGTTGTCGTCGACCCACAAGCGCTTTCGGCATCCGGCCTGTCTTTCCGGCGGGCCGCGGCATTAATCGCCTCGGCTGACAGCAAGACACCAGCGGGCCGCTTGCGCGGTGAAGGCGGCACGATCGGCTTTGAGGTCGGGGGTGAATTCGATGGCATATCCCGTGTTCGCCAGGTTCCGCTCTTGCAACGTGCCGACGGATCGGCTGTTCGCGTGGCCGATGTGGCCCGGGTTGAGAAGGGCTTTGCCGATCCGTCCACTCAGCAGGCCTATGAGAACAATCTCCGCACGGTCATGGTCGGCGTCTATATTTCGCCCGGCCAGCGCGTCGATAAATGGGCTGAAGGTGCGCGTGAGATATCTGAAAATTTTGCGGCATCCGCGCCGCCAGGACTCAAGGTCGAGACAATCTTCGACCAGAGTCTCTACACCAATGACCGCCTTAACGGTCTTGCGCAGAGCCTGTTGTTTTCCGCCTTCATCGTCGTCCTCGTCCTGTTCGTCACGATGGGGTGGCGTTCGGCCATCGTGGTCGGCATGGCCATCCCGTTGACGGTTAGCCTCGTGCTGATCCTGTTCAGTCTTTTTGGTCACCCGCTGCACCAGATGTCGGTGACGGGGCTTGTCATTTCACTTGGCCTGTTGATCGACAATGCGATCGTTGTGGTGGACGAATTCGACCAGTTGCGCGCCAAGGGGCAGAACCGTTTCGAAGCGATCCGCAAGAGCCTGAATCATCTGGCAGCACCGCTCGCGGCCTCCACCCTGACAACGGCGCTTGCTTTCGCGCCCATCGCCATGCTGCCCGGCGGGGCAGGAGAGTTCGTCGGCATGATCGGCCTGTCAGTCGTGTTCTCGATTACAGCCTCCTTCGTGGTATCCATTACCGTCATCCCGGCCATGGCCGGTTGGTTTGACCGCAAGCGGGGCTGGGAGACGGGGCATGCAAAGCGGCCGCGTCGATGGTGGCGCGACGGCTTCACCAATGATTTCATTTCCGATGGTTATCGCGCCTCTATTGAGATGGTGCTGCGCTATCCGCCGCTTGGTATTCTGGCCGGTGTCGCCCCTGCGGTGTTCGGCTTCTGGCTCGTTGGTCAATTGCCATCACAATTCTTTCCGCAAACGGAACGTGACCAGTTTCAAGTGTCGCTGCAACTCTCGCCCGAGGCCGACATCCACGATACGGTTGATTTGGTCCATCGCGCGACCGAGATGATCAGTGGCATCGAGGGGGTCGAGGATGTGACATGGGTGCTCGGCCAGCCCTCTCCGCGCGTCTATTACAATATCATCAACAATACCGAAGGCGTTGAAGGCTTTGCGTCTGGCTGGGTCCAGCTGGATTCGAATGAGCGGACGCATGAAATCGTCGGAGAAGTCCAGCGCAGGGTGCGCGAAGAATTTCCGAGCGCCCGTTTCCTGGCACTGCCATTCGAACAGGGCCCGCCTGCGGATGCGCCGATTGAGTTCCGCATCATGGGGAATGACTTTGACACGTTGAACATGATTGGGGACCAGACACGCGCCGTGCTCGGACAAACCCCCGGAGTTACCTACACCGTGGCTTCGCTGGAGCTTGGCGCGCCGACCATGCGCTTGCAGGCCGATGAAGCCGCCTCTGCAATGGCGGGCGAGCGCCTGACTGATATTGCGGCAGACCTTAGCGCAGAGCTCGAAGGTGTCCGGGCTGGATCGGTCCTTGAAGGCACCGAGGAATTGCCCGTGAAAGTCATCGCGCCGATGTCGCGCCGGTCCGGCATGTCAGATTTGCGCTCGGCAACGGTTGGCAATGGTTCAGGCACACCGATCTCCGCATTGGGCGAGGTGACGCTCGTTCCGGAGACAGCGGTCATCACGCGCCGGAACGGCCAGCGGATGAATCAGATCCTGGCCTATCTGGACCCCTACACACTGCCGGCACCGGTGCTGGAAGACTATCAGGCCCGTTTCGCGGAAACCGGCTTTCATGTGCCAGCAGGGTATGAAGTCGTCGTCGGTGGCGAGGCAGAAAACTCCAGCGATGCGGTTGGCAATCTTGCCGCCGTAGGTGTGCCGCTTGTCATGGTGATGGCGGGCGCGATCATGCTTGTGTTCAACTCGTTCCGCATGATGCTGCTTGTGCTTGCCTCCGGTTTCTTGTCGCTCGGTTTCGCCTTCTTCGGCGTCTGGCTGTTCAATCTGCCATTTGGTTTCAACGCCATCATTGGCGGGCTTGGCTTGTTCGGGATCGCGATCAACGGCTCGATTGTGGTCTTGTCCCTGTTGAGAGCCAATCCCGCAGCGATGGCCGACGATGTGATTGCCCAGCGCGAAGTGGTCGTGGATGCCACCCGGCACATCGTGGCAACGACGCTGACGACCATGGGTGGTTTTGTGCCGATCCTGCTGACTGGGGACTCTTTCTGGATGCCGCTGGCAGCGGGAATTTCAGGCGGAGTTGGTGGGTCGGCGCTGCTGGCGCTGTATTTCACGCCCGCAATATTCCGCATCACGACAGCAAAACCCGTTCGCACCGCGATGCGTCATGTGTTTAACCGCTCGGAAATGCCGGCTGAGTAATTGGCTGCCAACACTTGCACTCGGGCAAAAATCGCCCATCTCGTTTAGTCAGGGACTGGAAGGAAGAGACATGCCAGAGAACCCGGATATCGGCGCCCCGGCGCCCGCCTGGAACCGCCTGCGTTTTGAAGCGCGCGCTGCTGCTGCGGATGAGCCGACCCTGTCGAGCTATCTGAACTCCGCGATCCTGGCGCATTCAACCTTGTGTCAGGCGCTGTCATTTCATCTGGCTGAAAAGCTCAAGAGCCCGGTCATGAGCACCCAGCAGGTGCGCCATATCCTCAGCGATACCTATGATACCCACCGCTCTCTGGTGACTGCGGCGGAAGCCGACATGCAGGCCGTTCTCGAGCGTGATCCGGCTTGCCGGGGCATGCTTCAACCCTTCCTCTACTTCAAGGGGTTCCTCGCGCTTCAGACCTATCGCGTCGCCAATCATCTTTGGCGCGAAGGCCGTGAAACGCTGGCCTTCCATTTCCAGAGCCGCGCTTCGGAACTGTTCGGCGTCGACATTCACCCCGCCGCCCGCATCGGTACCGGCGTCATGCTGGACCATGCGTCCGGCATCACGATTGGTGAAACAGCGATTGTTGGCGACGACTGTTCGCTCCTGCACGGTGTGACATTGGGCGGTACAGGCAAGGAAGTCGGCGACCGCCATCCGAAGATCGGCAAGGGTGTCTTGCTTTCGGTCGGCGCCAAGGTTCTGGGCAACATCCATATCGGTGACGAAGCCAAGGTTGCGGCCGGCAGTGTCGTGCTGAAAGATGTGCCCGCCAAGTGCACCGTTGCGGGCGTTCCGGCCCGGATTGTCAGCGGTCCATCCTGCTGTCATCCGGCCCAGACCATGGACCAGACGATTCCCGACGAGATGGGCAAGTAATCCCAAGTTTCGCCTGACAGGCGTTCGCGGTGAATACAACTCTCGTCACGGCTGAATTGTAGCAAGTTTTGGCAGCTTTATTGTCTCTACCAGCGTTTCATTTCGGGATCGGAATGTTGTTGCACGCCTCTGTTTCAGATAATGTTTAGCGCAATGCCCGGTATCGGGTGGGGCGTTGATTGCATGTGAATCGAGGGCGGCAGTTTGAGTGAGAACACCAGCACCGAAGGCCGGCTTCTGCGCACGCGCAAGGTGCGTCGGGCACAGAGCGACCGGCTGCCATTTGTCCCGTATGGTGGCGCGCCAATCATCGCGTTGGGCTTGCTCATGGCGTTTGCACTCTGGCCATTTGCGTTTGGTGTCATTCAGCTTTCAACCGAACGCGCTGCTGCTCAGGCACTTGCTGATATTGATGCGGCCTGGGCCCGGCCGCGTGTGTCCGGCCAGTGGGTGACATTGGAAGGCCGCCCGCCAAGTCGGCAGGCCGCCGAAGGAGCCCTCGCCGCGGTGCGCGAGGCGCGTGCTTCGACCCTGCTCGGAATGGCAAGGCCCGTCACACGCGTGCGCGACGGATTCGACTGGGCTGGTTTGGGCGAGACGGCCTCCGCCAGCAGCATCAACTGGTCGTTCCGGGTCGCGAATGGAGTGCTGACGCTGGACGGCGACATGCCAAACAATACGGTTCGGGAGCAGGTAGTCGCGGCGGCCCGTACGGAAATCGATCCGCCGCGCATCGTGTCCGTGCAGGACAGCTTGTCTATCACCAATGACCCGTCACCCGACGGCTTCCTCGAAATTGCCCTGCGCGGCGTGGACACGGTTTCGCGTTGCGATCGCGGTGTGTCGGGCTTCAACACAAACCGCTTCTCGCTCAGCTGTGAACTGCCTGCTGCGGATGCGGCGACGGTCCGCGACATTGCGCTGGCGCCCGTCCCCATGGGCGAAGTCGGGGCGGTCGATATCATTTCACGTGAGGCCGTGGATTCCTGCGAGTCCTCGCTGTCCGACTTGCTGGGTGATGCGCGGATCGAGTTCCAATCCTCCAGCGCAGTCATCGGAGCCGGAAGCGCCAGTCTGCTGGATGATGTGGCGGAAGCCGTTCGAGCATGTCCCGGTTCGCTCCGCATTGCGGGCTACACGGACAGCACGGGTCTGCCTGAAACCAACCGCCAGTTGAGCCAGGCGCGTGCCGAGGCAGTCCGCAACGCGCTGATCGCGCGGGGAGTACCGCAGAACCGGCTGGTCGCGACCGGCTATGGCGATGCCAGCCCCGTCGCGCCGAACACGACCGCTCAGGGTCGCGCCCTGAACCGCCGAATAGAGATACGGGTGATCCGTGTTTCCGAATGATTTCCTCCTGATACGTCGAAAGTAAACATCATGTGGTTTCTTCTCATCCAGATCTTGCTGCTCATGTTGTTCGCCGCATTGGCGGGCGCAATGCTGGCCTATTGGTGGATGCGCAATCGCTATGAGGATGTCACCGAGAGCTATGAAGAGCTGATGGAGACCAGCGCGCTTTCGGAAATGCGGTCAGGTGTGACCCGCGATGATCTGCTCGCGCATTTTGCGGCTATCGAGGAGCGCCTTTCAAGTTTGCCCGCGCCTGTCACGCGAGATGAGTTCCACGCCAATATTCACAGTCTTGGTGACCGTCTGACGGCTTTGCCCATCCCTGACGTATCTCCGATCAATTCCCGCCTTGAATCTATTGAGACCCGGCTCACCGCTAGCGGGTCCAGCTTTGACCCCGTCATTTCGCGGCTGGCGGATCTCGACATGGCTGTGGGGCAGTTGAAGAACACTGACCTCGAAAGCCTGGAGGCGCGCCTGTCGAGGATCGAGGACAATGTGAACGTTCTGGTCAATTCAGAGCCACAGGAAATGCCGGCATTTCCTGAAGTGCCGGAAGTTGATCTGGGACCGATCCATAGCGGTCTTGCCCGGCTTGAACTGGCACTCGAAAATCTCGACGTGCCGATGACGGATCTTGAGCCGATTCGCAGTGATTTTGGCCAGATGGAAGCGCGCCTCGCCGAATTTGCGGAAGGGCTGGATGCCCAGCGCAAGGCAGACAATGAAAGCATGACCATCCGTCTGCAGACCTTGTCGTCGTCGCTCGCGTCGCTGCGCGTGCCGGATGTCGACAGCCTGCGTGACCGGTTGGCCCGTCTTGAAACCGCCATTGGTGAGCTGTCCCAGACCGAAATTGACCTGGGTCCGGTTACTGAAACGCTTCGCCAGATCGAGCGTGACATGAAGAGCGCACCTGACCATGTGCGGATCACCCATAACAAACTTGCCGATCTTGAGGGGGGCACCGCAGCGCTGCATTCGAAACTGGCGGCGCTCGAAGCCCATGTGTCGGTGATGGACCGTACGCCCGTAGACCTGACGCCAATCCAAGCGCGTCTCGCCAACTTCGAATCGTCGATGGCAGCGCTCCGCATCGACATGCAGTCGCTTCCCGATGTTGCGCCGCTGGAACGTCGTCTCGCTGCGCTTCAGGAATCTGTCCTCAACTTGCAGGATCCTGACCTGTCCAGCGTCACCAATTCGCTGCGCAAGATGGAGGCCCGCTTGAACATGGGCGCCGTCGAGGATCGGTTGACCTCCATCGAATATGGCATGGCCGCGATGCACCATATGGTGCGCACCCTGCAGGAAACGGCCTATTCCCGCACCGAAATCGACTATAGCCAGCGCGTGCCGCTGTCTCAGGCGCATTTCACGCCAAAAGCCGAAACGCCTCCGGCTGCGCCACCACCGCCTCCTCCACCCCCTCCTCCTCCGGCTGCAGCCGAAACCGTCCGCACAGTTGAGGTTCGCCGAGGCGTCGATCCCATCGCGGCGGCCCGTCGGCCGGATGACAAGGCGAACTTGCTGGTCAGCGCCGCTTTCGGTCAGGATGACGATCTTGAGCGCATCAACGGGATTGGCCCGATGCTGGCCGAATTGCTCAATGAAATCGGCGTGTTCTATTTCTGGCAGATTGCCGAATGGGGCCCGGACGAGATCAAGTGGGTCGATGACAAGCTCGAGCATTTCAAGGGCCGTATCCAGCGCGATGACTGGGTCGGACAGGCAAGATTGCTGGCGGTACAGCCGGAAGCTGCCCAACGTCCCGGCAAGGCCTGATCCGGCTTTTGGCAAATCGGTCCAGCTGACCCCTTTTCTCAAACCGGGAATTGGGGTTAGTTAACACTGCGCGCTCGGGGGACGATGTAGCGACCAGCGGAAGGGGACGCCCGCAATGCTTCGGACCGTACTGACAGCTTTCCTATGCCTGATACTGGGCCCATTTGCCTTGGCCGAAAGCGGCGATCCCCCTCGATACGCCCTGATCATAGGGAATTCAGGCTACCAGCAGACCGGCTGGCAGCTCGCCAATCCGTCAAGAGACGCCCGGCTCATGGCGGACACGCTCGGCAAGGTCGGCTTTTCTGTCGATCTGGTGCTGGATGGCAGTGAAGAAGAAATGGAGCAGGCCTTTGCCAGTCATGGCGCGCGGCTCAAAGCTGGCGGACCGGCCTCCGTCGGCCTGATCTATTATGCCGGGCATGGCGTGCAGTCGCAGGGGCTGAACTATCTCGTCCCGGTGGACGCCAATGCCCGTTCAGAGCAGGACATATGGCGTCAGGCCCCGCGTCTCGGCGATGCGTTGCGCTACGTCGAACACGCCGGCAATGCGGTGAATTTTGTCATTCTCGATGCCTGTCGCGACAATCCGTTGCCCAGCGCAACGCGCAGCGCTGCCGGCGGACTGGCCGAGGTGAAGCCTGCGCGCGGCCTGCTCATTTCCTATTCCACGGCGCCCGGCTATGTCGCCTATGATGGCGAGGGCGGAAATTCGACCTTTGCCCTGGCGCTGGCCGAGACGATTGGTCAGCAGAATCTGATCGCTGAACAGGTTTTCAAACGCGTTGCGGATCGCGTGAACCAGTCCACCAACGGCCTGCAGACTCCTTTCTACAATTCCGGCCTTACAGGCGCTGATTTCTGCTTTGCTGGATGTGATGGCGGCGCAGCGCCCGAGCCGGCGCCGATCAGCAACTCGCCCCGCCTGCCACCGCATGGCGCGCGCAACTCGTCCGCGCGTAGCGCAGGCGGTGCCACGGCAGAGACAGGCGGCGGCGCTTCAACGCCCGCCTTCACGGAAGTTTCCAGCCTGCTTCGCGCAGCGGCTTTCAATGCGGCCACACTGGGCGGGGACATTTCCGAACGCAAGTTCCGGGACTGCCCCGATTGTCCGGAAATGGTGGCCATTCCGGGTGGCGAATTCCTGATGGGCTCACCTGACGGAGAGAAAGAGCGCAAGGATAATGAAGGCCCACAATGGCGCGCCACGATTGAACCCTTTGCGGCTTCCGCAACCGAGATCACCTGGGGGCAGATCAATACGTGCATCGCGGCCGGAGGGTGCGTTGGCAATGAAGCGAGCGACGAAACACGCAGCGATCAGTGGCAGCAACCAGCAATCCCGGTGATCAATATCACCTGGGTTGAGGCGATGGCCTATATCGACTGGCTGAACACTCGCGTGGAGGGCGAGCCTTATCGCCTGTTGAGCGAGGCCGAGTGGGAATATGCGGCGCGGGCGGGCACAACCACGCCTTTCCATACCGGCGAGACGCTCAGCGACTCACAAGCAAATTTCAACGCATCACGGGTCTATAATGGCAGCCCCAAAGGCACATGGCCACGCCGTCCGATGCCTGCGGGCTATTATCCCCCGAATGCTTTCGGCCTGCACGAGATGCATGGCAATGTCGCCGAATGGATCGCCGATTGCAGCGTGCGGTCTTATCTGGGGCGGTTCGGCACGGCGACCATTTATGACGAACCGGGATGCCGCACCCGAGCGGTACGGGGTGGCAGTTGGGAGAAGGTGCCCTCCTATGTGCGCTCGGCGTTTCGTGACGGGTTTCCGGACACTGGGCGCGATGACGGGATCGGCTTCCGAGTGGCGAGGGACGGGGACTAGCGGATGAAAACGATCAGCCCCCTGATCAGCCACCACCGGGCTGAATTGAAGGCAGAGGCGCGGCTCAACCGCTATCTCTTGCTCGGGGCGATCTTCATTGCACTCGTATCTTTCAGTGTCTTCATCTCCACTCTGCTCGGGCATTATCCCCTGCCATTCGGTGAGGATTTGTTTGCGGAGAATCCGGAACGCATGATTGGCGCGTCCAATTTTTTCGTGGCGACCGCCATTGGCGCGGCGCTGCGCATGTGGCGCAAACGGCAGATGCGGATCAAACTCCTGATCGCCGAGGCGTTCATTCGGGAGGATGATGCGGACACCGGCCTTCGTCTGCTGTTGGAGCCCGTATTCGGACCAACTGTCTGGGACGGAGCCGACACGCCCATTCTCGCTCACAGGAGCCCGGCATGAGCCCGCAATCAGATATCGGCAAGACCCCGGTTACGTCACTGGACCTGCTTCGTGAGTTGCAAGGCGAGCAGAAAGCCTTTCGCTTCCTGATCCGGGCACTGGCGGTTCTGCTGGTGACGGCGGCGGCGATCGCGGTCGGCAGCGTGATCTATTTCTATGTGGCGCTACAGGGGCTGAAATCCGAATATGCCTATCAAGCGCGCCTCAACGAGATAAACCTGCGCATTGTGGCAGGGGAAGCCAGCCGCCAGCGGGAATCGACGCAGGCGCAGCTGGTGGCCATCCGCGAAGAGAATGAGTCTGCCCGTCGTCAGGGCGAGCTTTCCCGCGAACTCCAACAGGCCGGATCTGCCCGCCAGATTGCGGCTTACAAGGACCGCGCCATCTCTATCGCGCGCAGCCATGTGCTTGGGAAGACGATGAATGATGTGACGTCCCAAGTGGTCAGCATGGTGCTGCGCGCCGATGATGGGGAAGTTCGCCTGCTGAAGGATGAAGAGCACCTGCTGCTGCAAGCTGCATTGAACGACTGGGGCGGTGAGGTTGAGTCGAGCGATGTTCGCGCAGCCTTTCAGCAACTCATGGATGCCGAGCAATTGTCCGATCAGGCGATCGGAGCGGCGGGGCTCGCCATGCTGGAATACCGCGATGCCAATGATGCGTCCCTTGTCTGGAATGGTGGCTGCTCCACCGTCGTGGACTATGTGAACCAGGCGAGTGCCCGTGATCTGGATGAGCCGATGCTGCTTCTCTGGAAAGGCCAGTGCCTGCGCAAGCGTGGGGATGCGTTGCTGGCCTATCGGGCCTTCAGCGAGGCGGCGCATTTGATCCTGGCCGATCCTGAAGACATCACGCTGGAACAGGAACAGATGGCGCATCACGGCGTCGGGACAACTCTGGTGGCCCTTGCTGCCCAGCGCCAGCTGCCGGAAGGGCGCCTCTATGAAGAAGCCCTGCAGGAAGCCTTGTCGGAACTTCGCATCGCCGCGCGTATCCGGGCCGAGCGGGGCGCGACACAAGTTGGCGTTGCCTATACTGAAGAGAATATCGGTTTCATTCACATTCTGGATGAGGATTGGCCTGCGGCGCTGGACCATACCAAGCGGATCGACGACATCCTTCCGCTCGCCTGGAATTTGACGGTTCGCCATATTGCTGCGCGCGAGAATGGTATCGCCCTGCGTCAGGCCGGTGCGAGCCGGGAAGCTTTGGAAAATATGGAAATGATCCAGGATGAGACCGCGATGGTGCTGTCCCTGATGGAGTGCAACCAGATCGACAAGCCGGAACTTCAGCGCTTGCTTCCGAGCCGGTTCGAGACTGTGCTGGAAAGCCTTTCGGCCCATTGCGCGCTGGAAGCAGAGCGCAGCTGATTTACAGGCATGGCGGTTGCAACCGTATCGAAAACCTCTACGTTGCGCCGCGAACCAAAAGACCTGAAGGAGCCCGATTATGGAGCGCGAAGAAACGCTGCGCCTTGAAGCCTATCTCAAGGAAAAACTGCATCCGGGCCTGCGCCTGGTCGCCCGCGACAAGACCGATGATTCCGTCGAATGCTATCTCGGCGCCGAATTTCTGGCCGTTGTTTACAAGGATGTGGACGAGGGCGAGACCTCTTACCAGTTCCAGATGACGGTGCTGGAAGAAGACATCAAATAAATGCCCCTGACGGCACCCGCGCTATGCGGGTGCGTTTGGGAATGGCAAATCCTTGAGGTCCGGCTCGATCCATTCGCGCCGGGCCTTTTTGTTGAACAACGTATCCTTTCGCCAGTATTCCAGCAGCCAGTCGGGCTTTCCATAGGGACCGGCCAGAAGGCGCGACAGGATTTCATGCAGGGGCATGCCGTCGGGCGCGCTTGTCAGGGCATGGGCCGCCACGCGCAGTGAGGCGATGGTAATGGTCTCGTGATAGCCTTCACAGTCGGTGTTCTGGCCGCCGACAGATTCGTTGAAGGCGCGGATCATTCCCGGCATGTCACGGAAAGCGGCGTGTTCATCCTCGGACAGCAGGCAGAGCGCGCCGGCCCAATGGGCGGCGTGGGTCCATCTTTCCTTGGGCAGCGTGCAAGCGCGGAACGCCTTGGTCAGCGCCTTGATATGGGCATCGGTTTCAAAACTCATGGTCCAGTTCCTTCAAAGTTTGGCGGGACCCAAACGAAAGCCCCGCCGGGTGGCGGGGCTTGTCGGTCGATCACCCTGTAACGATAGGTCGTCAGCAGGGCATTCGCCAGGCACAAGCATGCGCCAGCTTGGAAAGCTGAATCTGCTGTTGGAAGCGTGTCGCGGTCTTGTGCATGCGGACGGGATACCGAATCTTGCGGAATCTGGCAAGTGCGTACTTATCCGTAGGCGGAGGCTGACGACCCTTCTGGATCGCCAGCCCCGTCAGGGAGTAGGCCCGGCTTCTGCCGTGCTTGTTTCTTCAGCGACTACTCAGCCTCGTCGCGAACATTGATTGCCGTCTCGGGATAGTCAGTCCAGATGCCGTCAACACCCGCCTCGATCAGGACTTTCAGTTCCTGTTCCGCAGAGTCGAAGCCTTCAGCGGGCTCATCGTCGCGGACGGTGTAGACGTGCACGATTTTCCCGAGTTCATGGGCACGGGCGACATAATCGGTCGTGCCGCCCTCCGGCGTGAGAATCATCGCCTTGTGAGCGCCGACGCCCATTGTGGGGATATCTTCCAGCTTCATGTCGAGGCCCAGCAGTGCGGCATAGGGCGGGCCGACAAGGTTCTGGATCAAAGGCAGGTCACTCTTGGCAGCGACTTGGGCGAGGAAGGTCGGCTCGAAGCATTGTATGAAGATCGGAATGCCTGCTTCGACCAGGCCGCGTTCCCTGATCGTGTTGAGGATTGGGTCGACCATGTCGAGCCCGGCAGCGGAGAAGTTCGCGGGCCATTTGGCTTCGATGTGCAGGCCGACCGGGCGGCCTGCTTCAGCATTTTCGAGAACCAGATCAATGATTTCGTCAAAGGTCGCGATGTCATACTGGCCGTCATGCTCATGCGAGCGGCCTTCGACGCGCTGGATGGCTTTCAGCGTTTTCAGTTCTGCCAGTGTGAAATCATCCGACCACCAGTCATCAAGATCCCCCATCGGAGTCTTGCGAACGGTTTTGCGATCGGCAAATTCCGCATGTTCGGAGACATTTGTCGTGTCAGACAGATACCCATCATGATTGGCAACAAGCACGCCGTCCTTTGTCATCACCAGGTCCGGCTCTATGAAGTCAGCTCCCTGATCAATGGCCGTTTGATAGGCTTTCAGCGTGTGTTCGGGATACAGGCCGCTGGCCCCGCGATGCGCAATAATGATTGGCGGCGTGCCGTCGAGCGTCTTGTAAGCAGCGGACGCTTCAGTCTCGGCGGCGCCATTTGTGTCTGTCTCCGCCGGAGATTCGGCAGGCGCTACCGTATCTGCCGCCTGGTTGCAGGCGGCCAGAAACAGGCTGGCAAGGATCAGGTATTTTCTCATGGAATGATTCCTGTGTGGGAAATCCGGGGCGAACACGGGTCCGCCCCGGTGGGTCAATCGCCTAGAACTTGATGTAGGCGCCAGCTTTCAACATTTGCGGCTTGCCACGGATGATCGTGTGCAGGCCGAACGCACCGCCGGTATTGCCAACGTCGATCAGGTATTCCTCATCGAAGATGTTCTCGCCGAGAACATAGACGCCCCATGCGTCATCTGCGCTGTCAAAACCGAGACGGAGATTGGCGACGCCATAGGCGTCCTGCTCTTCTTCCACAAAGGTTCCGTCCGGATAGGATTCACGCACACGAGCAAAGCCGCCCGCGCCGTCCGCCGCATAGTCGTAGCCATTGTCATCTTCGAAATAGTGATGATCTTTCCAGACATAGCTCGGTACGATCGAGAAGTCGCCGCGCTCGCCAGCCGGGATGGTGATGTCGGCTGCGAGGGAGAAGCTGTGCTCCGGGCTGATGCGGAAGCTGTTGCCGGCAAACTGCAGCGGGTTTCCATTGTCATCTTCGTCGTCATATTCCGAATGCGTGTAGGCATAGGTGCCGAGCAGGCGGATATTGTCGGTGATCAGGGCCTGACCATCGAATTCGAGGCCATACTGGGTGGCATTGCCCGAATTCTCGGTGATGAAGATACCCTGGATAGGGTCGAAGCGTGTGGTCTGGAAGTCCTTGTACTCACCATAATAGACCGAGCTGGTCATCTGGAAGCGGTTGTCCCAGAAACGACCAAAGAAGCCAGCCTCGATATTGTCCAGCGTTTCCGCGTCGATGACATTATAGTCCGCGCCAGAGGCTGACAGCACTTCCGGGCGGCGGCCACGACCATAGGCAACCCAGGCGTTCACGTTTTCAGAGACACGGTAGGCCGCGTTCAGGCGCCAGGTGAAAGCGCCATCCGTATCAGCGGACCCGAAGGCTTCGTTATTCAACGTCGCTGCGCTGAGCAGCATGCTCGGGCCCATCGTCACGCCGTTCAGGCCACCAAGATATGGGTTGGACTTCAGGATCGCTGCGCGCGTGCTGGCCGACAATTCCTCTTGCGTGTAGCGAAGACCACCGGTGACTTCGAGCCGGTCGGTCAATTGATAGGTCACGTCGCCGAAGAGATCATATGTGTCACGTCCATAGGTCGCGACCTGTTGCTCGAGGTGTTCGTCATAGAGCGGAACAATGCTGCCCCCCAGCAGGAAGGCGAGCATGGAATACTGAAGCGGCGTATCAAAGCTGCCGAGGTTTTCACCGCCGCGCAGGCCAAGAAAGGCCAGCTGCGCACCCAGTTGCTCGACAGACGCGCCGGGGGCCACAGCGGCAGCGAGAGACGGCGCAAACAGGGACTGCGCATAGGCTTCGTCGGTTGAGAAGATCAATTCGTCCTTGCCGCTGACCGTAAAGTAATTGCCTCCGAAGAAGGCGGACAGTTTGCCACCATCATCATAGTTCAGGCGCAGTTCCTGGCTGAACGTATTCGCTTGGCGCCCCTGGTAGAATTGCAGAAGATTGAAGGCGGCGCCGTCGGAATCCCAGGCTTCGTTCGAGAACAGGTTGCGATAGTCAGTGAGCGAGGTCAGCGACCAGGCATCATTGAGATCGTATTCCACATTGGCGGTGACATAAAACAGCTCGCGGTCATTGCCGAGCTTGCCGCGGACCTGATCGTCATTGACGTTCATGGCGGTGGCGCCGAACGGGTCGACTTTCCCGTTCACTTCAAAGAAGCCGGAGGTGAACTGCGTGCCGGTGGAGTCGTCATCCTGATAGTTGACGAACAGGTCGGCGCGGAGCTTTTCGGTCGGCTCCCAGTGCAATGCGGAGCGCAAGGCCAGCGTGTCCTGACCCATCAGGTCGGGTGAGTTGGCTGTGTTCGGCACATAGCCGTCCATATTCTTGACCTGTCCAGCTACGCGCAGTGCCAGTGTGTCGCTGAGCACATAGTTGTAGTGACCTTCCGCGCGCACCGAGCTGTAATCGCCACCTTCGAGGCTGACCTTGCCGGAATTTCCGTCAAGAGAGGCGCGGTTCTGGATGAAGTTCACACCGCCGACCAGGGCGCCCTGGCCGAACAGGGTCGCTTGTGGGCCTTTGACGATTTCGACCCGTTCCATGTCATAAATGGCAAGGTTGGTGGCGAACGACACATTACCGATGGCAACACCGTTCTGGAACATGGCAACGCGAGGCGTGCCGCCATCTGAGACGACGCCGCGCAGGGAATAGCTCGGCGCGTTGAGGCTCTGGGCCTGAACCTGCAAGCCCGGAACAAAGTTTCCGAGATCTTCGAAGTCGTCTGCGGCCAGCAGGTCGATCAAGTCCTGGTCGGCGACCGAGACGTTAATTGGCACATCAATCAAGGATTGCTGCTGCTTTTGTGTGGTGACGGTGACGACCTGTAGGTGGCGAGTCTGTTCGGCTCCCGATTCCTGTGCGTGAGCGGACAATTGCCCGGAAAGGCTGAGCGCGGCCACGGCCGTCGCGGAAAGGTATGCATGTTTCATGATTGAACCCATTGTGAAGGCGCCCCGTGCGCTGTCGCGCGCTGGGTACTCAGCAGGGTGAATGGGCTCAAATGAAAGTTTTGCTACAGCAAATACTGCAGAACAGGCGTTCGCGCGGAGCGCGATAAATTCAACGAGATTGTCACGAAAACTTCTGGAAAGTTAGATTGTTGATACGTGCAAGAGGTATACGGATGAACAATTTCCAACTATGGCGCAGGCGATCAAGTGAAGCCATTTTGTCACACCGTGCACGTTTGCTTAACAATCTGGCAGCGCAGTGAGGGAATCACCGCGGAAGTTGTGAGGAGGCATTCAGCGCCGGAAAGCTAGAACAGGGAGCCTTGATCGCCCTTGGGCTTCGCTTTGGCAGGCTTTGCGGCCGTTGGGGGGCTGGATCCATCCGGGTGAGCGATTACGTCACCATCGCCAAAGCTGATCTTGAAGGCGTCGCTCGCCGCAGCAGAACTGGCCGAACGGATCAGGTTTCCGTTCGTGTCGCGCACAATAGTGTAACCGCGCTTCAGTGTAGACTGGTACGACAGGGTCTCAAGCAACTTTCCCTGAGAGGCGAGGGCGGTGCGTCGGGTTTCGATCAACCGGGCCAGTGCCGGGCGGGCGCGAACAGCTGTGTCGCGCAGGCGCTGTTTCGACGCGCGTATGTCCGATTTCAGGCTGGCCGGACTAATCGCGAGCCGAGACAGCCGAAGGCGGGCCGTCTGGACGAGGGCGAGCGCGGCCTTGGGCAAGCTGGCGCTGGCATAGTCCAGGCGTTGGCGTTTGGGTTGAAGCAAGGCTTCTGGTCGGGGTAGGCGGGCCGCAGCCAGCTTGTCCCTGGCCTGCCCGGTGCGGCGGGCCAGGGCGCGCTTGAGGCGTTCACCCTGTTCGCCGGTTGTCAGCAGCAGCTCGGAGCGAACCGGTACCGCGATTTCTGCCGCGCCGGTCGGAGTGGGCGCGCGTGCATCAGATACATAGTCGATCAGGGTCGTGTCGGTCTCGTGACCGACGGCAGAGATCAGCGGGATCTCACTGTTGAAGGCCGCGCGGACGACATTTTCCTCGTTGAACGGCCAGAGGTCCTCGATCGAGCCCCCGCCGCGCGCAACGATCAGCACGTCGGGTCGGTCGGCGCCAGTCATGGCGTTGAAGCCCTGGATACCTGCCGTGATCTGGCCTGCGGCGTTGTCGCCCTGAACCAGCGCCGGCCAGACGATGACGCGAACCGGGAAGCGGTCCCCGATGCGGTGCAGAATATCCCGGATGACTGCGCCGGTCGGGCTGGTGACCACGCCGATTGTGCGAGGCAGATAGGGCAAAGGCTTCTTGTGTTCCGGGGCAAACAGGCCTTCGGCAGCGAATTTCTTCTTCCGCTCCTCCAGCAGCGCCATGAGCGCCCCCGCGCCAGCCGGGCGCATGGAGGCGGCGATCATCTGGTAATTTGAGCGCCCCTCATAAATGGAGAGTCGGCCAGTAGCGATGACTTCAAGTCCTTCTTCGGGCTTGAAGGGCAGGCGGCTCACTTGGCCTTTCCACATTACAGTGTTCAGGACTGCCCGTTCATCCTTCAGGTCACAATACATGTGGCCGGAACGCGCAATTGTGACCCGGCCGAGCTCACCGCGCACGACGACATGATCGTAATTGGTCTCCACAGTCCGTTTCAGGCTTGCGGCGAGATCAGATACGGACAGGGCGACATCATTGGAGGGGGGCGATTCAGAAGGCATTCCGACAGTCATAAACCTCGCAGCGGCAAGGGCAAGTGCGCTGACATTGGCCCTATTTGGTCATTCAAGGTTAACGGAAGTGCGCGAGGGTGCAGACCTTCTACGCAGTCCAGTGAGGATGTCATGGATCAGGATTCCCAGACGCAGGAAATCACCGGAGATTTGAGTTTCCGTGAGGTCGCTGACAGGTGGACGGTTCCGTTGATGGTGCTCGATCGGGACCTGTGCTTTGTGTATGCGAACAAGGCATATTTGACTGCGACCAATACGGAATGGGCAAGTATTCGGCAGAAATACATCTTTGAGATTTTCCCGGATGTCGAAGAACGTCAAGATCCCGTTGAGGCGAAGTTTCGTCGGGTGTTTGAGGGCGTGCAGACCCGTTTGGAAGCACAGCCCTACGACCTGAAACAGCCGGATGGCACGGTTCAAACCAGAATGTGGCAGGCCGTTCAGGACCCCTACCGGAATGATGATGGTGTCGTGACCCACATGATCCAGCGGGCCGAGGATATTACCGCCCAAATGGAGTTGCAGCGCCAGAATGACTTCATGCAAAATGAACTGGCTCATCGGATCCGGAACATGTTTTCGGTCATCATGGCGACCTCCCGTATTTCAGGAGAGAGCGCTGAAAGCGTCGACACATTTGTCGATGACTTCAATGAGCGGCTTGTCTCCATGAGCCGGGTCTATTCCAACCTCACCCGAAATGACTGGACGGGTCTCAGCCTGCGCAAGATCATGATCGAGGAACTCGACGGGATGCTGGGCCGGGGCAGCGAGCGCTACACGCTGAAAGGCAACGATACGATCCTGTCGGTGAAAGGCAGCAAGGACGCGGCACTGATCGTGCACGAACTGGCGGCGAATGCGCGAAAGTTCGGTTGCTTCAGCACGCCGACCGGGCATCTGACCGTAGAGTGGACCCTGAAGGGCGATACGTTGTATGTTACGTGGACCGAAACCGGCGTCCCCGGCATTCAGCCCCCGAAACGGGTGGGCTTCGGAACGCGGTTGTTCGATATGTTTCCAAAGTTGGTTTCAACTCGCACGATCACGGAGGATGGCCTTCAGATAACCGTTGAAGCGCCTCTGCTGAAAACGGAATTTGATTCTTTCGTGGTGTGATTTTTCTTAACTGACCACGTGGTCAGGCTCGCGCAGGATTGTCGACAGTTTCGACAACAGCTTGCTCGTCACAATTGGTTTTGACAGGAAAGGTGACTGACTGAATTCTTCAGTTATCGATTCTTGTGTGTTGCCAGACACGGTCACAAAAGGAATTTCGCTTGTGAGCAGGCGACTTGCCAGGGGCGCTGAGGTTTCGCCTGCAAGGTTGATGTCCAGAACGGCGCAATCGCACACTTGCTCGTCCAGGAGTTTCATCGCCTCGTAAACAGATCCCACCGGACCGACCACGCAGAAACCGGCATCTTCCAGGGCGGCTGCCATGTCGATGGCGATGATTGCTTCATCTTCGACGACGAGTACGCGTCGTCCGGCAGTGGATGATTGAGCCGTCGCAGGCGAACGGGGAGAACGGGACAGGTCTACAGACGAGTCTTTCACTTCTGCAACGAAGTCGGCTTCGAAAACGCGGTCATCAACGCTGATGAGGTGCCAGTGCAAGCCTTCAGGGGCAAAGTCTAGCTTGACTGGATATCCAAAGGCGATGCGCGTCATCCGCTCGATGACCGTTGAGCCGAAGCCGCGCCGGTCGGGGGCAATGACGGGTGGGCCGCCGCTTTCCGTCCAGCTGATTTCAAATCGGTTCGTACCTTCTTCCTGACGGATGTTCCAACGAATATCGACTTGGCCGGTATCATTGGACAAGGCGCCATACTTGCCAGCATTGGTGGCAAGCTCGTGGAGAGCCATGCCGAGCGACTGCGCCGCTGCGGAAGTCAGGCGAACATGAGGGCCTTCCAGCTTGATCCGGGTGCCGATGAAGTCTTCCAGGTGCGCAAGCTGGGAATTCATGATGTCTTCGACCCGCGCGCCGCGCCAGCCGGAACTGACCAGCAAGTCCTGACTGGAGGCCAGCGAGCGCATACGCTCAGCAAAGCGATCCATGAAATTGTCGCCGCTGGCCATGGTCTGGCGCGCAATCGCCTGAACAAGGGTCAACATGTTCTTGGCGCGGTGGTTTACCTCGCCCAGAAGAAGCTGGATCTGCTCCTCGCGTTGTTTCTGTTCGGTCACGTCAGTATTGGTGCCGAACCACATCTCGATCTGGCCATCCTTGTCGTGGATGGGCAGCGCGCGAGACAGGAACCAGCGGAATTTTCCATTCTTGCCGCGCAGGGGAAATGTGTCTTCCCAGACTTGTCCGGTCTTCAGCGAATTCAAGAAATGTTCGGTGGCGCGCGCTTCATGTTCGGGATGGTGCACGGAGCGCCAGCCATGTCCGCGAGTCGTTTCTTCGTCGGCCCCGGTATATTCATACCAGCGCTTGTTGTACCAGAAGATTTGACCTTCAGGGTCCGACATCCAAGCCAGCTGAGGGATGTTGTCTGCGAGCGCCTTGAACTGGGCTTCGCTCTGGCGGAGGCGTTCTTGATTTTCGTGCTCGCGAGAGATGTCACGCACGATTTTCGAGGCGCCAACAATCGTGCCGCTTTTATCATGAACGGGAGAGACCGTGACCATGATGGGGATTGCGGTGCCGTCCTTGTGAAGACGGATTGTCTCGAAATCCGCCACGGTGCGGCCGGCCTGGATCGTAGCGAGGATTTCATCCTCTTCACTCTGGCGATCTTCCGGGATCAATACGCGGATCGACTGGCCTATGATCTCCTGAGGTGGGTAACCGAACACGCGCTCGGCGGCAGGGTTCCAGCTGGCAATGATACCGTCCAGGTTTTTTGAAATGATCGCATCGGATGACGATGTGATGATGGCGCTAAGCCAAGAGCTCTCCGCTGCTGACAAGGCAGGGGCAGGGGCAGGCGCAACCGGAGAGGGAGCGCTAGACAGACGATCCCGCTTCATGACGGGGCTCCCGAAAAAAATGTCCAACGCACAATGCGCTGTTATCAACATCTTTTTTACTGTGAATCAGAGGCATTTGTCCATAACCCAGATCAGGCGGTCGAGCCGCCCCCCCAGGAAGGGTGTGCCCTTGTGATCCTCGGGTCATTACATTGTAATGTAAGCAAAAAAATCTGGATGAAGAAACTGGCAGCGATGCGCCCGCACCGCTGCCAGAGTGAGAGATCAATACCGGATGCGCAGGTCCGAAATGGACTGGGCGATCTTGGTATAGGCTTCGGTCAGTTCCTCGGAGCTTTCCGGGGTAAACGCGAAGTCGTCGCCCGACGCGCAATAATTGAGGATGGCCTGACCCGAAGGCGGGGCCTGGAAGGCGACGGTGTAGACTTTGATGCCCTGATCCTTGATGGCGTCACACATCGTTTCAGCCTGATCGAAGGAGTCACCGTTGGACGTGTCGTATTCCTGGTTGAACTCACCATCGGTCATGATGATCATGGCCTTGGCCGAATCCGGCTCATCATAGGGATATGGGTCAGAGCCGGCGGGCCAGACGACATCCCAATCCGGTGCAATCAGATACCAGCCCCAGGCGATGCCGAGGTGACCCGCCGTACCGCCGCTGGCGTTAAGGCCATCAATATAATCGAACAGCTTGTCGCGATTGCTGGTCATGGGCAGTGGACCGATCGGGTTGCAGGATTCTGTGTACCAGCTGACATCGCCTCTCCAGTTGACGCTGCCATACGCTTCGGCGGCTTCGATCCACTGGAATGGACCTGGGTCTTCGTCGGTGAATTGCTCGTCACCCACACGTTCCTTGACGCAAGTATTGTTGATCGTCTTGGTTTCGGTGACTGTACGGGTGGCGTAGTTAGGCACCCACTCGTCGTCACAGGTCCAATACCATCTTCCTCTTTTCTTTTTCCATTTGCAGACTTCTTCCCAGTCGCCGCCAGACTCGTAGGTTTCATCGTACGAGAAGGTGTATGTGCGAATTGGCAATTGTCCGGTTGCCTTGAAGAAATAGTCCTCGCCTGCGTCCACCATGGAGGAATAGGAGGCCATTCCGATACGGACTTCGCCGGTCGTACCGTCATCGTCTGCGGGCACGAGTACATTGATCGCCGTGTCGGCCGCGCTTTTCAGAGCGGACATCTTGGTGCCGCCCATCGACCCGGAGATGTCGAACACGAAAGCGATGTCGACTTTACCGATACCGTAGGTCGAAGCGGAGGTGACGGAGAAGTTCAATTCCTTCGTGCCGGTCATCTGCATGATCGATGTCGGCTGCGCACAGCGCACCTTCACCGAAAGATCCTGAGACTCGGCGGCAATAGACGCAACGGGTTCGGCACAATCGGTGCCTTTGCCCTGGGCCTTCATTGCCGATTTGAAATAGTTCTCGATATACGTCTTGATTTCGGTGTCGTTCTTGCCTTCCTGCATTTCGCGGGCACCCGCGATAACCGCGCTGTCCAGGATGAACTGGACGCGGTTTTTTGCGGTGTTGACCTGTTGCAGGTCAATCGCAAAGCCCATGAGAAGGAAGAGCGGAATGGTCATCAGCGCGAAAATGATCGCGATGTTGCCCTGTGTTTCGTCCTTGAACCGGCGAATTGTTTCGACGGTCCTCTTGATCAAATTCGTGTTCGTCATCATTACCCACCCCGGTTTTGGCCGCACCTGGCCCAAAGGTTCTGGTTTGCACATTGCCAGAACTGGATAACTTCTCGGTAAAATCAGGGGTCAGGATTTCTCCGCTGACGGAAAGGTTTGCTTAACCACGACCAGCGCCGCGAATGCCTTGTGGCACCGCGCGGGAAAGCTCATGTTTTCAGCAAATTTCACGACGTGTCCGGCGACAGGAAATCCCAAGTGGCCGCGTGCAATTGGCAGGCGCTATCCTGTTGTAAATGCCTCAGTTTTCGCGTCTTGAAGACGGGCGGCACAGCACGCTTCAGCACCGGGCCTGCTGACACCATTATCTGGCGCATTCTGGCGACGTAGTCGGCCGCGTGATCCAGCGCGTGGTTAACAGCCAGCAAGCGTCGCACGAGCTTTCCGGCCGGTAAAATGTCAGTTGGGCTTGCAGGATAATCCCGCAAGTCTACGGGCGTCTCTTCGTCAAGGAACCGGATGCGGGGACCGGTACGAAACCGGGCTCTTGGCGGTGTGGCAGGGGTAGCTTTCGTCGCTTCGATGAGGCGGAAGCGGGGAATGGCGCGACGGGTGGAAGGGCGTGCCGGTTCAGAGACATGAGCGGTGCCGGCGCGGGAGGTGGGCTTTGCGGTATCCGGCTCTACCCGAGCCGTCTCGGTGGGGGGCGGCAGGGGGCCGAGCTCAAGCGCCGCAAGGCAGAACAGGCGTCTCAGGATGGCTTCGAGGAAGCTTACGCGCCCGGCCAGTTCCTCAAGTTCTGCGCGCGGCAGGAAGGGTTTGGCGGGCACCGGCCAGAGTCCCAGCCGCTTCTGGGCCACTGACGCGAGATAATCGGCGGCATCCCACCAGAAACGGGTGAGGCTGTGAACGGCGAGGGGAAATGGCGATTTCATGCCTTTAGCGTCGCCTCTTCGGCAGTACGACGAAGTGGGTCGGCCGATAGAGCGATCTCGAATATCTATATCATTGAAAAGATGCCGAAATTTGGAAGCCGTCCAGCTTTGTGACGGGGATAGGGGCGTGCCGCTCCTCTGCTTGCCCCGAGGGAATTCATCGTTTCCCGCTTGAAAGGCGGGCCATTTCTTGCGAGAGAAGTGAGTGATCACAAACTTGGAGCGCTGTTTTGTATTTTCCTGATATATTGAACACAGTGATGTCGCTTGCGCCGTGGGAGGGGCTGGCCGGATGGCTGATAGTGATTGCATGGACAGCCGCACAGTTCGTCGCGGGCTGGCTGGTCGCCGATCTTGGCAGCGGCGTGATCCATTGGGCGCAGGATCGGTACGGCTCACCGCGTTGGCCATTGGTGGGGCCGATTGTTCGCGACACGATCCGGCACCATCGCAAGCCACGGGGCTTCCTCTCCAAAGGCGTCTTGGCGCGCAGCGGGCGCATGTTTGGCTTTGCTGTGGCGGTTGGAACTGCTGCCCTGCTGATCGGCGCGCCAATTGCGTTCACGGCGGCACTCGCACTTGGCATATTCGTTTCGAATGAAGTGCACGCGGCCGCCCATGCGCGCCCGAGCGAGTTGCCGGGCTGGGTACGCCGCCTGCAGCGCGCCGGCGTGATTCAGTCACCCTTGCACCATGCCGCGCACCATCGGGCGTTGAAGAATGTGAATTTCTGTACGTTGACGGATTGGACCAATCCGGTTTTGGAGCGGGTCCGGTTCTGGCGTCGCCTGGAGGCGCTGATCCGCTTGAGCCGCGGCATCCGCACACGCCGCGACCCCGTAGTGCGCCGTCAGCAGCGGCGCAGATGGCGGTCCGCCTGAGCGCTGGCCGCCGCTGAGGGCTTGATTCCCGCCGCCAACCTGCGCATTGAGCGCAGTCATGAACATACTTCTGATCGGATCTGGCGGGCGTGAACATGCCCTGGCGTGGAAAATGGCGCAGTCGCCATTGGTGGACATGGTGCACTCGACTCCGGGCAATCCCGGCATGGATGAGGAAGGCCCGTGTTTTGACGTGGCCGTCACCGACATTCAGAAACTGGTACAGCTGACCCTGCAGGTTGAGCCGGACCTGATCGTGATCGGGCCGGAAGCGCCGCTGGCCGAGGGCCTGTCGGACATTTTGCGGGCGCGCGGCTTTGACGTGTTCGGGCCGAGCCAGCAGGCGGCGCAGCTGGAAAGCTCGAAAGCCTTCTCCAAGGCGCGCATGGTTCAGTATGGCGTGCCGACCGCGGCCTATGGCGAGTTCACCGATCCGGTGCTGGCGAAATCCTATCTGCGGACGCTGGAAGCGCCCTATGTGCTGAAGGCCGATGGCCTCGCCGCCGGCAAGGGCGTCGTGATTGCCGAGACGCTGGACCAGGCCGATGCCGAGATCGACGAGATGCTGTCGGGCAAGTTCGGCGATGCCTCCGCCACGCTGGTGATCGAGGAATTCATGCATGGCGAGGAAGCCAGCATTTTCGTCATCACCGACGGCACGGGGGCGATCTATCTGCCCGCCGCACAGGACCACAAGCGCGCGGGCGATGGCGATACCGGGCCGAATACAGGCGGCATGGGCGCCTATGCGCCGGCGCCGGTCGTAACGGATGAGATTCTTGCCCGCGTGAAGGCCGAGATCGTCCAGCCCATGCTGAAAGGCATGAAGGCGGACGGCATGCCGTATCAGGGTGTGCTCTATGTCGGCATCATGGTGACAACGGACGGGCCGAAAGTGGTTGAGTTCAATGCGCGCTTCGGTGACCCCGAATGCCAGGTTCTGATGAAGGGCCTCGCGGGCGATATCGTGCCGGCGATCCTTGGTGCGGCGACGGGCGGCCTTGAGGGCAATGAAGAAGCGTTTGAGGCGCTGCTGGAGCTGGACCGGTTCGAACCGACGGCGACGATTGTTCTGGCCACGGAAGGTTATCCGGGGAGCTACGCCAAGGGCTCTGTCATTCGCGGCGTGAAGTCTGCCAATGACTTGCCCGGCGTGACCGTGTTCCAGGCGGGCACGGACATGGACGAGGGCGGCGCACTGGTGGCCAATGGCGGGCGGGTGCTGGCCGTGACGGCGAGCGGTGACGATTTGCAGGAAGCTGTCACACGGGCCTATGCTGGCGTCGATGCTATTGACTGGCCGGAAGGCTTCTGCCGCCGGGACATTGGCTGGCGCGCCCTGAAGTAGGAGATTGGAGCCCGGATCATGCGCAAATCTGTGTCCGAGGTGTTCCGATCAAACGCGCGCAAATGGGCAGGCCGGGCAAGCTTGGTGTTTGGCGCACTGTTGACGGCCTGTGCCACCCAGCCTGCCACCCCGACGCTGGACGGCGATCTGCTGATCTCGCATGTAAGAGTGGTCGACTTTTCGGGCGAGGCGCCAGACGTACGCGAAGATGTATTCGTGCTGGTGGATGAGGGCGCGATTATCGCCGTGGCTGATACGCGGGAGGGCCTGATTGCGGACGCTGAGCAGGATGCCAGCGGGCTAACCATGATCCCCGGCCTGACGGACATGCATGTCCATATCTGGGATGAGGCGGAGCTTGGCGCGTATCTCTCCTGGGGCGTGACGCGGGTGCGCAACATGTCGGGCCTGCCCTTTCACCTGACCTTGGCCGAACAGATTGAGGCGAGGAGTGTGCTTGGGCCGCACCTGGTCACCACTGGGCCGATCCTCAACAGCGCCGGCCCGAATGCGCAGGTGAACCACCAATTGGTCGAGACCGAGGAGGAGGCGCGCGCAGCGGTAGCGTGGCAGGCCGAGCAGGGCTTCACGCGGTTGAAAGTGTATTCGAATTTGACCCGTGAAGCCTATGACGCCGTGCTGCAAGAGGCGGATGCGCGGGGGATGATCGTGACGGGCCATACGCCGGAAGGCGTGCGCGGGCCGGGCGTGCCATTTGAAGCGCCGTTCGACATTGCGTTCGATGAGGTGCTGAATGATGGGTTCGAGACGATCGAGCATGTGGAGTCGCTTGTCTGGCATGGGTTGAGCGATCGGGAAGATGCGGTTGCCGCGCAGGCGCTGGCCGGTCAGATCGCCGAGGCTGGCGTGCCGGTCACGCCGACGCTGCTGGCCTTTCACAATCTCTGGCGTGTGGCAGACACGCAAGGCGCGGCGCTGATCCGTCCGGAGACGGACCTGTTGAATCCGTTGGTGCAGGCCACTGAAACGGACATGTACGAATACTGGTCAGGCGCACCGACAGGGCCCACCGCAGAGCGGGATGCGTTTCACCTGCGCATGACCAGATGGCTGAACACGGCGGGCGTCACGCTGGTCGCAGGCAGCGATGCCGGGATCTTCACCAATGTGCCGGGCCTGTCGCTGGTCGAGGAATTGGAGCTGATGGTGGCGGCGGGGCTGACGCCGTTTGACGCGCTGAAGGCGGCGACGGATGCGCCCGCTCAGGTGTTGGAACGCAAAGGTCTGGACGGCTGCGCGCTTGAAGGCTGCGCGGCGGACCTGGTGCTTTATGCCTGTGATCCGCTGGCGGACATATCCTGCCTGCACTCGCCTGAGGCCCTGATCCGAGCCGGAGTCTGGCTGAATAAAGCGGATCTGACGGCCCTGCGCGACAGCGCCCGCAATCATAATCTGGAGCGCACACAGGAAAACGTGCTGGGCGGGCTGGCGGCGCAGGGCGTGAACATCTCGGCGCTCGGCCTCAATTAGCGGGCAGTTTATCCGGGTTGCGCATGGCGTAGAGCCAGGCGATGCGGCCGGTTGTGTCCGGGGCGAGGGTGAGGACGAGATCGACCTTTCCGTTCAGTCTGCGGAGGAGCGCCGGGGCGCCATTGGCAAGAGCGGGCTCCATGGTCCATGTAGCGTCAGACTTGGCATCCTTCATCATCACGGCCATCAAGACCTGAACAATGTCAGCCGGTCCGCGCAGCGGACGTAGTGCGGCGCGGGCCTTGCGGCCGCCATCGGTGTAGGCGGTGGCCTCTGGCGCGAGCAGGCCAAGCACGGCGGCATGGTCCTGTGCAGCGGCGGCGGCCATGAAGCGCTGGAGGAGGTCCGCGACTTCAGACGGGGCGGCGTCAAAGCGCGGGCCGCTCTCCTGCAGGCGTTTGTGGGCGCGGCTGACCAGTTGGCGGCAGGCGGCTTCGGACTTGCCTGTGACGGCGGCAATTTCGTCATAGCCGGCGTCGAAGGCTTCACGCAGGATGAAGGCGGCGCGCTCGGTTTCCGACAATCGCTCCATCGCCCACAGCAAGGCGAGCTCGCATTCCTGGGCGAGGGCGAATTTCTCCTCGACGCCAAGCGAGGGAGACTCGACAATGGGTTCGGGCAGCCACGGGCCGGGATAGGTTTCCCGGCGTGCGCGAGCCGAGCGCAGCGCGTCGATGGCTATGCGGGCGGCGGTGCGACGCAGCCAGGCGCGGGGGTTCTCGATGCGCGTGCGGTCTGTCCGCTGCCAGCGCAGCCATGTGTCCTGTACAGCGTCTTCCGCGCCAGCCCGCTCGCCCAGCATGCGATAGCACAGGGCAGTCAGGCCGGGTCGTTCGGCCTCGAAAATGGCGGTGTCGGCGCTCATGCGGGGAGGATCACTTCTTTGCCGGCAAAGTCCAGCCTCTGGCAGGCCTTGCCATGGCCCATGCCGCGCTTGAGCACGGGATAGATCCGGCCGGAGGCGGCGGCGAAGGCACAGGAGAGGGCGGCCTGCTCCCCGAATTCGGAGATGATCTCGCCGCGCAGATCATCCGCCACCGGATCACCAGATATGGCGGCCTTGGCAAAGCGGTAGCCGAGCCCCATCGCGCCAGCCTCCAGCGGGCGGCCTTCGGCGCAGGCCTGCAGGGCGTCAGCATCTGCCCCCCCCGCCAGCGCCATGTCGACGACCAGTTGGGCGCAAGGCCCGCAATCGCCGTCAAGCGTGGAGGCGAGCAATGCGCCGGTCCACGGGATTTGTCCGGCGGGCGCGCCGCGATATTTGTAGAAGGCGGGCAAGCGGGACAGGCCCCAGGCCGCGCCGGGCGAGATGTCGATGATCTCGTGCATATAGCTGGTGTCATAGTTGAAAGCGCGCTGCATCTTGCGCGCCTGAGCATGGAAGAATTTGCGGATCATCGGGCGGCCTCCTTGCGGGCAAAATTGAGCGCGGCGGCGAGGGCGAGCCAGGCCGGCAGCTGGATGGCGGTGAGATTGGAGGAAGCGACATGATCCAGCGGAAAGCCGCGGCTGATCCAGATCCAGATATGGAAGAGCGCATGCAGGGCCGGCCATGTCGCGCCGATGATGGCGGCGGCCCGGCTACGCGCATAGGCGCCATAGGCGAGCGCCCCGGCGCTCATGCCGAAGACCAGGGCGATGTCGCGGATAAAGTGGAGGTTGAATGGCCCCATCATCGCAACGCCGGGGACGGCTTCGTACCAGAAATGCGGCGCAAACCACATCACCAGTCCATTGGCAAAATGAAACGCCGCAATGGCGATCAGGCACAGTCTCCACATGTTCATAACTCCCTGTTTCAGGAGTCAGACGAGACAGGGACGGATTTTGTGACAGGTGAGGCCCGGCTGCCGAAAGACAAGCGGGCCTCAGACCAGGATTTACTCGCTGCTGGAGTCCAGCATGGTGAGTTCATGCATCAGATATTGACCCGTAATCTTGCGGAGTTCGGGATATGTCTTCGATGTCTCGCGTGAACTATCCTGATTGGCTTCACCCCAGGCCGCCATGAACGCATCATATTTTTCCCTCGAAGGGCCGATATCTGCCATGCTCGCATACTTCACGCCGAGGAGGATGTTGAAGTGTCCACTGTCCGGCATGGCGCTGACCATGATGGTGTAGTCTTCAATATGGCCGAGTGATTTGGCCACGTCATTGGATTCAACCCATGTGGATTTGATGCCTTCGAGGTAATAGTCCCCCATATTGGAATCGACCTTGATTGTCGCGATCTCCCACACGGTATCGCTGATCGTATAATCTTCGTATGCGTTCAATTGCGCCAGTGCCGGAGTCGCGAAAGCCGTCAGCGCTGCTGACAAAAGTAGTCCCTTGATGTTCATTATCTGTCTCCAAGACGAAAGAGCGCCTGCGCGCTCGTCAGTGGCCCCACCGCCACCATGACAACAGGTTAATGTTGGTTAACGTCCGAGGCAAGCAAAAGACGGTCCGTAGTCAAATAAAAATAGTCAGAGGGCGGCGTATTTTGCGTGCCGGTCATATCTGGTACTGATGCGGCTGTTGCAGGTCGCGTACTCAGGAGGCCGTCCCTTATGAGCTCGCCAATTCAAGCTCTTCCGCAGCGTCCATCCATTCGGTTTCGGCGGTTTCGGCTGCGCTGGCATGCTTTGCGCGGTCTTTCAGGAGCTTTTCCAGTTCGTCCGCAGGAGGTGTGCCGCTGGCGAGCTTGGCGTCGATCTTCGCAATGGCGGTGTTCGCCTTTTCGAGCCGGTCTTCGGCGTCGCGGGCTGTTTTCTTGAGGGCGCTGAGGCGTTTCTTCTCTTCGGGAGTGATCTCCTTCGGAGCAGCCGGCTTGGCCTGTTTGGCAGGCTTGGCCCCCTTGGTGTCGTCGCGGTCGGCCTTCATGACGAGGGCGCGATAGTCGGCAAGGTCGCCATCATAGGGCGCGGCGCGGCCATTATTGACCAGCCAGAGCCGGTCGGCCGTGGCCTCGGCAAGGTAGACATCGTGGGTGATGAGCAGGACCGCGCCGGGGAATTCGTTCAGTGCGTAGATCAGCGCTTCGCGGCTGTCGATGTCGAGGTGGGACGTCGGCTCGTCGAGGATCAGGATGTGCGGCGCGGCCGATGACATCAGGCCGAGCAGGAGGCGCACCTTTTCGCCACCCGACAGCTTCTCGACATTGGTTTCCACTTTCTCGTGGCTGAAGCCCATCGCAGCGGCAGCTGCATGGACTCGCGCTGGCGGTGTGCCGGGCGGCATGATGCGCTGGACGTGCATCAGAACGCTGTCACCTTCGGAGAGTTCGTCGAGCTGGTCCTGCGAGAAATAGCCGATGCGCACGGCCTTGGGCACGACCCGGTCGCCGCCAATCAGCGAGAGGCGTTCGCCGATGGATTTGACCAGCGTCGTCTTGCCTTGTCCGTTTGCGCCGACAATCGCGATACGGTCGTCCGGGTCCAGACGAAGGTTGACCTTGTCGAGGATGACTGCGTCCTCGCCATAGCCGAGGGTGGCATTGCGCAGCTCCAGCATGGGTGGGGCGAGCTTGTCCTTTGGCGGGGCAAAGTGGAATGGCGTCGTGCGGTCACCCACCGGGATGGAGATGTCCTGCATCTTTTCCAGCATCTTGATGCGCGACTGGGCCTGGCGGGCCTTGGAGGCCTTGGCGCGGAACCTGTCCACGAAGGCCTGCAGATGTTCGCGGTCCTTGTCCTGCTTGGCTTTCTGGGATTCCAGCTGGGCGAGCTTGGCCGCGCGCAGTTTCAGCCAGTCATCATAGCCGCCCGGCGTGATTGAGAGCTTGCGATGCTCCAGCGCCATTGTGTGCGTGACACAGCGGTTCAGCAGCTCGCGGTCGTGCGACACGATCAGGACGGTGTACGGATATTTCTTGATATAGGTTTCGAGCCAGGCCGCGCCTTCAAGGTCGAGATAGTTGGTCGGCTCATCGAGCAGCAGGAAATCCGGCTGGGAGAACAGGACACCGGCAATCGCCGCGCGCATACGCCAGCCGCCGGAGAATTCTTTCGTGGCGCGGCCAAGGTCTTCAGTGGTGAAGCCGAGGCCGTTCAGCACTTCGGCGGCGCGCGCTTCGGCGGTCCAGGCATCAATGTCGAGCAGGCGCTCATGGATTTCGCCGATGCGGTCCGGGTCGGTCGCGGTCTCGGATTCCTGCATCAGGGCGTGGCGCTCTGTGTCGGCGGCCAGCACGACGTCGAGAATGGTCTCGTCGCTGGCGGCGACCTCCTGCGCAACCCAGCCGAGCCGGGCGCCGGTATTCAGGCGGATGGCGCTGTCATTGCGCGGGTTTTCCACATCCTCGCGGATCAGGCGCAGCAGGGTGGATTTGCCCGTGCCGTTGCGGCCCACAAGGCCGACTTTCCAGCCGGCCGAGATCTGCGCCGTGGCAGATTCAAACAGGGGCCGGGCTTCGACCTGAAAATCGAGATTTGAAATGGTAAGCATGCGCGGCGGTCTACTAGAGACTACCGTGAAAGCAAGGGCGTGGGTGCGCTATCGGATGATGCGGGCGATCCCGGGCAGATTGCGGGCATCTGCGGGCGGGAGAGATCAGAGAGTATGCCCGCCATGCCACCAGTAGGGGGAGAACTGTAAATGGCATGACGGGCGGTTCGCTGCATTACTCTGGGGGGGAGGGGGACAAACGCAGCGAACGCAAACCTCTCTCTCCAACCAGATATAGGTAGCAGGCTGGCCGGGTCCAAGCGGCTCACGCCTTCGTGAAGCGTGAAGTTTGGGTAATGTTGGAGGAGAGCCCTCAAGCACCCCGGCGCGGGGTCACGGGGCGATGTCCCTGGCAAATATTTCGTTCATGCCAAATGTTTCAACGGTGGTCACAAGGTCAGTTACTCGGCCGTCGACTTGCGCATTGCGAAGCTTCAGCGCCTTGAGACTATCCGGAACGCTTCGCAGCGCGCGAACGCCTTCGGCCAATTCATCGGCGCTGGCGTCTATTGCGCCGCCTCATGTGTTATCTCAAGTGCGGTGTCGATCAGGCGATGAATCTCAGCGAGCTGGGCGTCCCATGGCAGCAAACCGTCGCGCAGGTAAGCGTCATAGGCGTCAAGGTTTTCGGCCACCGCATTCAGAAAGGCTCGATCCTCTCTCATAGCTTCCAAATCGCAGTCGGGTCGTGTCTGCATTTCGCCCAGCTCGGCGTCAAAGACCGGTTGAACCTTTACAAGCTCTGGTCTGAGCATCAGCAAATTATTCGCCAGGGCGTGATCTTTCTCGATATAGGCTAGAAGCGCTTCAACGCGTTGCTCATAGTCAACAAGTGCTGCGCGTAGCGCCGGATCCCTGATAATGGAAAGCCGCCCGGCATTTGTCAGCTCCGTGACCGAGGGCAAACTGAGGACATTGATATTGTAGTAATGAGATGTGGCGATCGCCATGCATTCGGCTTGAGTCAGCCGGTCTCGCTCAACAACGTCAAAAATGACTTCGGTCGCTGAGCGAAGATCATCAACGACAGACACCCTGCGCGCACGAACGCGCTCTGACGATTGCTCAACCCTGACAATATCAGGGTGCAGGCGTTCCATGAAATCGGCCTCGGCGACCCGGTTGCCGCGCACCACGTTCCAGTTGTTCACCTGCAGACCGAGGAAGACACCCAGCACGACGATCAGCGTTTCGATGACGACCGTGAACCAGTCCCGCCTGCGGATCGCATTGGTGAGACGGCGGAGGATCATGGGGCGACCCCGTCATTGCGAAGCCCGTCGATCACGACTTCGAGGCTGGCGATGTTTCCGCCAATATTGTTGCGCACGGTGGCAACCATGGAATACTGGTGGCGCAAGGCTTCCCGAATTGACGGCGAAGATTTCAGTTCATGCGCCGTTGCCTCGAGCAGGGCCTCATCCACATCTATACGACACTCCTCCACAAAGCCGGTAATGGTGCCGGCTTCGCCGACCGTGTCACTGCACCCTTCCCTGATCGCCAGCTGGAGGGGCAGCGGAATGAGTGCCCGGACTGCAAACCTGTAGGGCGTGCCCTGCAGCAGGCTATTGGTCTCGTCGTTCAGATCCTGAAACTTGTAATATTCGGACAATCCATCCGCCACCTCCTGGCTTGGCAGCAGGCCGAGATGCCCGGAAGAGACGATCTGATCCCACGTCGCCCGGTCGGTCGGATTGTTGCTGAACTCGCTCGCCCGGTAAGCGGCGGCAACGAGGTCCTTCGGGTTTGCATCAGGGCTGGCCAACAGCCGATCGGCCTCCACGACACTGGCGAGCACCTGATCATAATAGGCGAGCAGAACCAGATTGTCGGCCAGGTCCTGTTCAAGGTCGGCGACCAGACGAATTGTGTATTGGTCACCCAGCTCCCGGTCTGCCCGCGCGCCATTCCAGTTATTGACCTGAAGGCCGAGAAACACACCGAACATGACGATCAGCGTCTCCACCGCGACGGTGAACCAGTCCTGCTTGCGTAGCGCGGTGGAGAGGCGGCGGAGGATCATTTCGCTATGTCCCATCCGCGCGCGCCGATTTCTTGCGCGAGCGCCTGTTCGGCCTCGTCGACACGGTCAAGGACGGCGTTGTTCCAGTGGTAGAGGTTGCGCGTGGCTTCGCGTGTATTGCCCACGGCTGAAAGAAATTCGAAGTCCTGACAGGCACGTTCCAGCTCGAATTCCAGATTCTCCCAACGTTCCCAACGCCCGGAATCGACGCCTTCCGGACTGTCAAAATAGTAGAAGCGCCGCGCATAACTGGTCCACGGTGCGGCGTGTTCGAGCCATTGGGGTTCGACGCGTAGCTGGCCGTCGGATTCCTGAGACATCAGATTTATGGCCTCACGGACGTCGGGGTTTGAGATCACTTCGAACTGGCCGGATGCCCGCAGCTGGTCCACCAGCTCCCTGTCGACAACCGCAAAATTGTACTTTCCCAGCGAACCGAGCGCCGCGACCACCGCCTGCCGATCTGTTTCGGCTATTTCGCAAGTGGCGAGGCTGGACAGAAGAACACCTTCATTCTCGACCTGACGTGCCAGGAACGAGCCCGAACTCCGGATGGCTTCAGCGCTTCGCTGCATGTCGCTATGCAGACGCAAGATGTACTGGCGCTCCATGGACCGCTCGCCGCGCGCCTCATTCCAGTTATTGACCTGAAGGCCGAGGAAGACACCGAGGACCACGATCAGCGTTTCGATCACAACGGTGAACCAGTCCTGCTTGCGCAGGGCGTCTGTCAGGCGGCGGAGGATCATGTGCTGGTCTCCTCACTGAGAGTCGCGAGATAGTCGTCGAGTGCGCTCTCAACCTGTGCCAGATAGTCAACATAGATGGCCTGCAAGACTGCCACATTGGCGGCGAGACCGATGATTTCGGTATTCCCGCAAATCTTTCCGGGGGTCAGCAATTCATAGCTGTCGGGATCGTAGCCACCCATGGGGACCACCACGATTTCGCTGCGCCCGGTCAACGAAACCCCGGCCACTCTTTGCGCTTCCCGATTGGCGTCCTGTTTTACGCGGATATAGCGTTGCCACTGGCGATCGACGAAACCCATTTCATCCGCCATGGTCTGAATATTGGCGCGGATACTGGTCGACCGGATAAGCGACAGACTGCCTGTATTCAGCGCTTGCTCAGCGTTTGCCAGGGAAAACCGTGGCGGCGGAAAATCCGCGATACTGATAATCAGGATCGTCAGTTCGTTCCCCATGGCCATGCAGGAGTCTTTGTCCCTGAGCGCCAAGGCGAACCGGGCAGCATCATCGCTGATCCCCTGATGGACCTCTATATAACGCGACATTTCGCTGCGCGCTGTGGTGGCCTCAGACACTATCCGGGTCATCAAATCAGCCGCCTGTCCCCTGTCTGCGCGCGCATCATTCCAGTTTGCGACCTGAATACCGATGAACACCCCGACCACGACGATGAGGAAATCGAGCGCCACCGCGAACCAGTTCTGATCTTTTACATGTTTGGTCAGGCGGCGGAGGATCATGGGTTTCTGCCTGCGATGGTGCGGAGACTTTTTAGCGTGTCCGCATTGACGGTTTCGAGATCGGTGATCGCGGTTTCCAGGTCGGCGAAGCGGATCTGCAGCGCTTCCACAATTCCTGCGTCAGTGCGTAACAGCGTGGCGGCAGCGGCGATGGCATCCGGCGCAAGCCCCAGTTCGCATGGATAGGCCAGCGAGCCGATGATCGCATCATAGTCGCCAGTCGGTGCGAACCGGTCGCCGCACTTTTCAAGCAGCGCCTGCTGGACATCGGCAGGCACGCTGCGCCGGAACAGTGTCCTTATGGGCGCCTCACGCCCCTCGTCGGCAATCACATCGATCAGCGTCGTCGTGTAGATAGAGACGGCCGTCGCTCGAAGCTTATCACTCGCGATCAGCCCGATATCGCCAGTCGAGATCAGCTCGTCAAACGTCGCACGGTTCCGGTCCATGTATTTGTACTGGGTCGCGCGATAGGCGCTGACCAGGAATTGCTCATCAGACAAGGGCCCCGTGCCCGACAGTGCGTCGATCGCAGCCTTCGCTCCGGCGCGGACGTCCCGATTGTAGGCGATCAGGTATTCATAGGCCCAAGCTTCATAGCGCAGGTCCTGCGTCAGGCGCTCGCTGAACACGGCCGCGCGCTGGCGCGTTTCGCGATCGTCGTTCCAGTTCGACGCCTGCAGGCCGATGAACACACCCGTCACCACAATGACGAAATCCAGCCCCACCGCGAACCAGTTCTGGTCTTTTACATGCTTGGTCAGGCGGCGGAGGATCATGCCCGTCTACTCCACAGCCTGCAGCTGGTCCCAGAGATCAATCGGCGGCGTATCATTCACCATGCCGTCGACCATGTCCGCGAACCCCGCATTGAAATAGCCCCGGCAGAGCTGCCACAGGGCCCGTCCGCGCGGCGTGCCAAGGACGAAATAGATGACGCCCTGATACGTCTCCCACGATTCTTTCGTGATCGCGCCGTTCTGGTATTGCAGCCATTCATACTCGCGCGCCCGCATCTGGCCGATCATCCAGAAAAACAGCTTGGTCTTCTCCTCGAAGCTCGGTGTTTCGGTTTGCGAAAAAATGCGGCCCAGTTCGGGGAAGTCGACGAATTTGTAGACGCCGGTCTGGTCATAGGTGAGCTGCGCCTGGCGACTTTCGGAGCGCATCTGCTGCGCGCCCTGATGAACCTGCAATGCAAGGTAAATAAGCGTTCCAGCCACAACGGCCACGCCAATGATCTGTGCAATAAGGGCGATCTGTTCGAGCGTCATGGCTCCATCTCCAGCAATGGGGCGGTCGGCCCGGCCTTGATCAGCCCGTCGACAAGCTCGCGGAAGCCGGGCGGGAAGTGATGGCGGCGCGCCTTCCAGAAGCCCTGATAATATTTGGAAGCCAGATGGTCGCGAAAATGGTTTTGCGAATGCAGCCAGAAGTCTTCCTCGAAGACCTTCTTGCGGGCCTGGTAATGCATCACCTGATAGCCGCGTGTGACCATTGTGTAGAACACGTTGAGCCGCGTCCTTTCAGCGGCCTCAAACTCCTGTGGATCTGTGTCCAGCCCCCGCAGGAACAGATCGACCATCCCGCCTTCGCTGAGGATCTTCATATGGTCGCGGAAGATGTCATAATAGCCAACCGCCGCCGCGATGCGCTGCTGGTCGGCAGAGTGTCTGAGCTGGAAACCGACGAAGATCAGCGACGCAATCACCGCAACCGAAGAGATAATCCCGGCAACGAAATAGAGCTGTTCCAGCGTCATTCCTGCGCCCCCTCATCTGTTTCGTCGGCCGCCGCTTCTGCCGGCACTTTCAGTGCGTCCAGGTACCCGACGAGGAAATCCTCATCGAGGGCGGCGATGATCGGGCCAGCGTCCCTTTGCATGGCCGTGCCTTCCCAGCCGGGAGCCTGCAGCGCCCACCAGTGTTTGGCGAACCGCGATCCGAAATAGAAGGGGGCGGTGTTCGCGATATGCTGGCGCACGCGCTCGTCGGAGATCAGCCCGGCATCGCGCATCATGAACATCTGGTCCCATTGCAGCATGATCGCGACGAGGACGCTGCCAACCGCCTGGTTCTCGGTGTCGCTCAAGGCTTCCGGCGTACGGATCGCCTTGACCCAGATGACCGACATCTCCGGCCTGGCGATGTTGAACTCGATCTGGGCCAGCAAATCATTCTTCTGCTGGTCCATCGCCGCGCGCGTCAGAGCCGCGTTCTGGCGAACTTCCACGATCAGGACGACAAGGCCCAGCAGGACGCCGACATTCGCGGCAAGGGTCAGCCAGCGATTGAGCCGCTCCAGCGGGGCTGGGCGCGGCGCCGCGGGTGGCACTGTCGGGGAAGTCGCGGCGGGCGGTAGAGGCGGTGTATCAACACGCGCTTGCTTGCGTCGCAGACGGGACAGGACGGATGGAAGTTTCACGAGGCGTCCGGCCTCGCACAATTTGTCCCAAGATGATCAGACATGTCGTCCGCCAGCATGTTTTCGTCCCCCAGCCGCGCACTTTAGGCCGGGAATGGGGGGTGACAAGTATTTTCCGGGGAGGCTTAACGCCCGACATATATCAGCGTGCCTTGCGGGACGAGGGTCATGAAGGTGTCGAGGTCGGTGCGCGAAAAGGCGATGCAGCCATTCGAGCGCCCCAGCTTGCCATAGTTGTCGATCATCGCAGGTTCGGCATAGGCGGCAGAATGGATGACGATGGCGCGACGACGGGCATTGGCATTGGTCTTGTCGAGGCCATCGAGACGCAGCGAGCGGCCATGCTTGCCGTAATATTCCTCGGCCGTGAGATAGGCGCCTTGCGGACTCGCCGAGGAGCCGGGCACATCGGAGAAGGCATCGAGGAAGCCGTCATGATCCTTGTCCGAGCCCCGGCCGTGCGTGGTCCGGTAGGCGGAGACGAGGCCGGTATCGAGATCGACAATGAAGAGCCGTTCCTTGGCGGAATGGAGGCTGTAATCGACCACGACCAGCTGGCGCGAATGGGTGAGATCGGCATGCCGGCTCATCGCCTTGACGGCCTTGCCGAGCAATTCGGGCCGGATCAGGCGGTCCGGGTCAATCTCGGCCGCGCGGGCCTGGAAGGGCAGGAAACAGAGGCAGAGCAGGATCAGGAAGCGGGACATGGACAATCGGGCTTTCGAGCGTGTGAACAAGATGGCTTTGAGCCGGGCGGTCGGACGGATGAAGGGTACGCTTGAGATGCTGGAAGACAAGGGCGATTTCGCGGACAAGGATGACGACCAGAATTGCCGCCAGGGTGAGCATGGC